>JALNVG010000028.1 GCA_023227685.1 Bacteroidaceae bacterium | reverse complement strand
TTTCTTCGTCATCATTAAAAATGAGAAGCTGTCCTGTTGTTTGATTGGCACGAAAGTAGATGTCCGTAATTGAATTTTCATTTCCGGTTACTGCGGAATATTTCTTGAGTGCCTTATTAATGGCTGATAAAATGATGGATTGTGATTCTTGACTAAGTTTCATAAAATATTATTTAATTACCTTTCAAAAGTATATAAAAATTAAGGATTTACAGCAATATTTTCTAATTATTATTGAATTCTTTGCATCTGTATGTATAAGCTGGGTAAATCATTGAACCTTTCTTCCAAGTCTTTTAAATATGCATTAATTTTATAATAATTGGTGTTATTGTCAATGTATTCTCCGGCTTTAATCTTTTCTTTTATATGATAAGTTGCTTTCGCATACTTTTCTGCTTCTTTTTCCCATTTTATAGCTATTTCAATGCTATCTTGCATTTCGTAGTAGACAGCAATATTATTAGAAAGATACATTTTCTCTTTATTCTTTCGTGCTGATTTCCAACTTTCATTCCAGAGTTTGAATGCGTAGTCCCACTTTTCTTCGCGTGCATATATGGCTGCATTTCTCATGTTGATTGAGCCATTCGAATAGATATATCGGTTAGCTGTTTTCCAATGTGGAATGATGTAATTAACTGGTATGGTGCCTCCGAAGTTAGAAGCTTGTGTAACCATGGCTGTGTCTTGTATCAATGCATTGTTTGTCATTAGAATTGTTGGAGCGTATTCTTCCCAGAAAATACTGTCTTGAGGAGAAATTGTCAGCATAGGTTTTTCTCTTTGCGGTAAATAAATAGAAATTGTCGGCTGAACAGTAGCATCGATAGTTCCTTTAAAACACTGTTCATATGGTTCATAACGAATTATCTTCTTTGCTTTTATACTTACGTTATCCAAAGAAATGAGAAAGTCAACGCCCAAGTCAGAGATTAGTTTGTTCACTTCCTCTTTACTTAATTTGTTTCTTGTGATTTTATAATCGCCTGTACGTAAAGCCGAATCACAGATAATAACTTTCTCAAAATAGTTACGATCTGCTATCTCCTTGGCAAGTGCCTCAGCTGAGGTTTTTGCGTTTCCGTTAAAATAGATCGTTTCTTTTGAATAAACATTTTGTTTGAGATTCTTTTGTTCTTCCTTTTCACGATTGAAAAGGATGTTGCCTTGGGATGTGGCATTAGTGTTGTCCACTATTGCTACATTGCGGAGTGTATTAGGAAAACTGACTTTTGCCGGCAACATGTAGTCAATGCTTATTTGTTGAATACTTTGGCAAGAGCTAAAAGTGATCAGAAATAGAATAACAAACGTTTTAAAAATTCTTTTCTTCATAATTATCCTCCCCTGAGTCTTTTTAATGTCTTAATATTATGCCTTCATTGAACTATTTTTATATTTATTTAGTTCAATGAAGGTTTTTATTGGGTATGTACAGGTGCTATAGATCACGTCCGTGACAGTTTTTATATTTCTTTCCACTTCCACATGGACATGGATCATTGCGCCCGATTCTTTTTTCAGCATGAATAGGTTGGTGATTTTGAGTTTCTCTTGTATCTTGTTGAGCAGCAGCTTTTTGATTTGGATCACTAAGATCTTGTTTGTTTTCTCTGTATTTACTCATATCTTGATGCTTTTCCGGAGCTGCAGCTATAGCTCGTGTCTGTTGTGATGTATCTGTGGGAATTTGACCACGCATTAATATAGCTACAGTTTCATTATTGATTTTATCAATCATGCTATCAAAGAGATTTACCGATTCAAGCTTGTAAACTAATAGTGGGTCTTTTTGTTCATAGCTTGCATTTTGCACAGATTGTCTTAGTTCATCTAATTCGCGCAAATTTTCTTTCCAAGCTTCGTCAATAACGTGCAAAAGAATAGATTTTTCAAATGATTTGACGACTTCTTTAGACTCACTTTCATAGGCTGCTTTCAAGTTGACAGATATATTATACATTTGTTTTCCATCGGTGATAGGAATCAAAATATTTTCGTATTGTTGACCTTGGGTCTCATAAACTTGTTTAATGACAGGATTTGCTATTTGTGCCATTCTGTCTGTTTTACGTTTGAAACTGGCCATTGCTACATCAAAAGTTTTGTTCGCTAGTTTTTGCTTGTCGTCCTTCGAAAATTCCTCTTCTGTAAATCCAGTTTCTATAGCTAAAGTTTGGAATAATTCTAATTCGCATTCAGCGAAATCAGCTTTTTCTAATGCGTTAAAGCAGCGATCCCAAATCATGTTTGTGATATCCATGCCGATACGTTCGCCCATAAGAGCATGGCGACGTTCTTCATAGATTACTTTACGCTGCTTATTCATTACATCATCGTATTCCAACAAGTGCTTACGGATACCGAAGTTGTTTTCTTCAACTTTCTTTTGTGCGCGTTCGATAGAGTCTGAAATCATTTTAGCTTCGATCATTTCGCCTTCCTTGAATCCCAATTTGTCCATTACGCGGGAAATACGTTCGGATGCAAACAGTCTCATCAAGTTATCTTCGAGAGAAACAAAGAATACAGAACTACCTGGGTCACCTTGACGTCCTGCACGGCCACGTAACTGACGGTCAACTCGCCGTGACTCATGTCGCTCTGTACCGATAATGGCCAAGCCTCCTGCTTCTTTAACTTCTTCGCTTAATTTTATATCGGTACCGCGCCCTGCCATATTTGTTGCAATGGTCACGGTGCTTTTTTGCCCCGCATTTGCTACAATTTCAGCTTCTCTTTGATGCTGTTTTGCATTCAAAACGCTATGAGATATTTTTCTCATTGAAAGCATTTTACTTAGCATTTCAGATATCTCGACAGAGGTTGTACCTACTAATACTGGCCGCCCAACTTGGGTAAGCTTCTCGATTTCCTCAATTACGGCCTTGTACTTTTCGCGTTTCGTTTTGTATACACGATCGTTCATATCAACACGTGATATCGCTCGATTAGTCGGAATGACAACTACATCAAGTTTATAAATATCCCATAATTCTCCAGCTTCCGTTTCGGCTGTACCTGTCATACCAGACAGTTTGTGATACATGCGGAAATAATTTTGTAAAGTGATGGTAGCAAAAGTTTGTGTCGCAGCTTCAATTTTTACGTTTTCTTTGGCCTCGAGTGCTTGGTGTAAGCCATCGGAATATCGACGACCTTCCATGATACGTCCAGTCTGCTCATCAACAATTTTTACTTGACCGTCAATAACGACATATTCATCATCTTTACTGAACATGGTATATGCTTTCAATAGTTGTGTGATTGTATGTACACGTTCTGCCTTGATAGAGTAAGTTGTAAGTAACTCGTCTTTCTTTTGTAATATTTGTTCCTTATTTAAACTTTTCTCGTTTTCAAGAGCTGAAAGTTCAGTAGTAATATCGGGTAAAACAAAAAAGTTAGGATCATCCGCTTTTTGGGATATTAAATCAATGCCTTTATCTGTCAGGTCAGCACTGTTTAATTTCTCGTCAATAACAAAATACAGCGGGTCGGTTACCTCGTGCATTCGTTTCATATTTTGTTCCATGTATATTTCTTCAGTCTTCAGCATGCCTGACTTCATGCCTTGTTCACTGAGAAATTTAATTAACGCTTTGCTTTTGGGTAGTGCTTTGTGGCTACGATAAAGGGCAAGAAAGCCTTCTTCCATCTTGCCTTTCTCTCCGGTAGCAATTAGCCTTTTTGCATCGCTCAAATATTTTGTAGCTAATGCATTTTGAACTTCAACAAGACGCTCAACTTGTGGTTTAAGTTGCTCATACATTTGATCATCACCCTTGGGTATAGGTCCTGAAATGATTAACGGGGTACGTGCGTCATCAATTAAAACGGAATCAACCTCATCGACAATTGCATAATTGTGTCCTCTTTGAACGAGATCTTTGGGGCTGATTGCCATATTATCGCGTAGATAATCGAAACCGAATTCGTTGTTTGTACCGAATGCAATATCTGCCAAATAGGCTTTCCTACGTGCGTCAGAGTTCGGTTGGTGTCTGTCAATACAGTCTACGCTTAGTCCGTGAAACATATATAACGGTCCCATCCATTCTGAGTCACGTTTGGCCAAGTAATCGTTGACGGTGACAACATGCACGCCATTGCCGGTCAGTGCATTTAAGAAGACCGGTAGTGTTGCAACCAATGTTTTACCTTCACCGGTTGCCATCTCTGCTATTTTACCTTGATGTAATACGACACCGCCAAAGAGCTGTACGTCGTAGTGAACCATATTCCAAAGGATTTCATTGCCACCTGCCATCCAGTGGTTTTGATAAATGGCTTTGTCTCCTTCGATGTGAACAAAATCTTTTGAGGCAGCCAACTGTTTATCGAAATCTGTAGCAGTAACTTCAACTGTTTCGTTTTCACAAAAGCGGCGTGCCGTAGATTTCATAATAGAAAATGCCACAGGTAAAACTTCGTTCAAGGCTATTTCATATTTATCCAAGACTTCTTTATCCAATTTGTCAATTTGGTTGAAGATGTCTTCACGATCTTCCATCTCGATTTCTTCTATCTTATTTCTAAGTGCTTCAATTTTAGTGCGTTCTTCATTAGCAGAGTCGTGGATATATTTTCTGATTTCTCCTGTTTTTGCACGGAGGGCATCATTGTCTAGTTGATCAATCTCCAAGTAGGCTTTTTTTATTTTATCTACCCAGGGTTTAATCTCTTTCATGTCTCTCGTAGATTTGTTTCCAAAAACCGAGCTTAAAAAATTATTGAATCCCATATTTTAATTTATTATTATCGTTTATAATGATTAAGTAATTAATAGACAAAGTTACATAAAATGCTGCTTGTTTCTGCAATTATTGCATTTTTTTATTTTAATAGCATTTATTGAATGTCTACGAAAGGGGCTGCTTTGCATCCATTGGGTGCCCTAATTCTAATTAGACGTGATAGAGTAGGCGCAATATGATCTATGGTTACGGGTGTTTGAATAATGGCTGGCTTGATATCATAACCGAAAAAGATGAATGGTGAAGGTGTAAATTCAAGTCTCACATTTTTTGTGTTTGAATTCTTTTCATCAACAATAGTCCATCCGGGTAGTACATCAACCATGATATCTCCTGATAGTTTACGGTTGTAAGAGTTGCGTCTCTTTTCAATTTCTGGAGTCCAAGCTCCAAGAAGTAGTTGGTTTGATGTATAAACTTCGTTTACACCACTAAATTGAACTAAAAATTCAGCTGTTTTCTTTTCGACTTCTTCCAGATTTAGATTTTTGTTTTCTAAAAGTTTATGATTAAGGAATATTTGTTGGTTATAATACGTCTCAATATATTTGCCTTCTCCATACGTTGCCATTAGATACATATTCAACAGTGCGGCACATCTATTCATGTGAAATTCTCCTCCTGGAATATTGTATGAACCGTGGTCTGCCGATTCAGTATCACTATATCCTGTTGATGTGATACAGAATAATACGTCCTTTAAGTCGATTTTCCCTTTTATTATTTTTAGTAAATTAGCTAAACTCCGATCAAGTCGGACATAGGTATCTTGAATTTCGGTAGCACACTCTTGTATTGATTTGTGATTATAATTCCCAGCATAATAAGTTAAACATAACAAATCTGTAATATTATCTGTTCCTATGTCTGTTTTATTTAGCAGAGTTTCAGTTAAGGCATTAACTTCATCGTTGACATACGGACTAGTGATTAATCGTCTATATTTGTTTTCGTGATTATCAGCGAATTTATATTTGAAATTAAGATCTCTCCAGTCGGGTAAAAAAGAATACATAAAACGTGGATATACGGGTTCCCAAACAATATCCTTAATTCTGTAATCTACGGATTTGCTTTCATTGTATTGGTTTATCCACTCGGGAAAATCACCATAATAAGTTGTTCCGCACCACTTTCCGGTATTTTTGTTTATCCAAAAAGCTCCATTGGCAGCGTGCCCTGCTGATAGTATGGCTGTGTCGCGAAATGGTGAGATGGAGTATACTAATGCTCTCTTTTGTGAGGCTATTTTTAATTCGTCTGTTATGGTCGAAGATAAGAGTCTCGTTGCAGCACTATTTTCATCAGTATAGTATCCCATAAATGATTTATCATCAGTGCTGTTTACTGTTTGTAGAGATTTTATATCCATCCATTGATTAGAGATGATGCCGTTAATTGATGGGGTCGTGCCACTATAAATAGCAGCAACAGCTGATGAGCGATCTATTTTGTTAAAAGTAAATTCCGCATTACAATAAACCCTTCCTTCTTTCCATAGCTTTTTAAATCCGTCTTGCCCAAGAATAGATGAAAAATCATCTAAATAATCTGTTCTTAATTGATCGATGGTTAGCACAATAACCAACCGAGGAGCTTTCTGCAATGTTTGTGCTTGTAAGCTTGTTAGGGTTAATGCTGCTATAAGTGAAGTGAGAAATCTATTCATTTTGTTTTTTGTAGGTCAATATTAAATTGCTCAATGAGCGTATAAGCAAACATAATGCCAAAGGTATGACAGCTAAATCAATTTTTTGAGGTATGAAATGTAAAAACACAATAAAAAGAGTTAAATCAATAGCGTTGAGTAGGTGATATATAGATTTTTTTTTCTTTCTCGCACAATATATTATATAAGGAAGAAATAGAAGATGCCCCGGATGAAAGATAAACAGGAGATAATTAGATCCTACCGTTGGATGTTCTGAAAATAAAACCAAAAAAGCAAGAATGCATCCGGTTATTCCAGCACTACCGAAGAGGACTATGTCTACAGCCCAAAGTGTTCTTTTCCTTTTGAGGCTGATGATACAGGAAATAATGGTAAGAACAAATAATAATAATGCACTTTGTAATGGGGTGGGATATTGCCATGATTTATTAATCTTTGAATCGGCATTCAGTAGTTGTCGATTTTGGTTAGTCAATGGTCGTTCAACTTTCCCATTATCAATTTTTGCCTGGGCAAAAAAATCTCTAAGATAGTATGGTGCGAACATCATTGATCGATAGTTAATAGGGAGATCTGCCTCGTTCCCTAAACACAAATCTATGCCGAAGCGGGCCCATGGGTGTCCTTTTGTAAATTGGTGAACTATATCCCGATATGACTTTGATGCATTTGCTACATCTTGAATATTTGTATTGTAGAAAACTCTTCCATTGATGCACTCTTCTATTACGTTGCGAGGGCGAGTGGCACAATTGTCATAAAAGAAATTATAGCGGTAATATCTGTTTTGGGGTTGATAATTAATTTCTAATAAGTTGATTAACTTTTCTTTTTCTGTTGGTGTCAAATTAAGTGTTTGCTGCCAGACGCTTCGATTAAAGAAAGCATAAGAATTTATGAAATGGTTATAATCATCAGCCCCCATTTGATAGTCGGTTTGTCCTAAAATGAATCTCCAAATAAAGTGTGGCTTATTAAAATCAAATACCCCATAATTGAAGACAACATCTATCCCCCGTGAGGGATCTTTATAGCGAATAGCGGTATGTCCGAATAAAGACCATATCGCATTACCTGGAGCGCACGTAATGAGGCTCAGGCAAACGGAATCGTTTTTTGAAGCGTAGGCCTTATTTCCCGACTGCATTGTCAGACTGAGAAATAGAATGATTAGTAATATATTTCGCTTTATCATATCTCTTTTCGGACTCTTGATTTTTCGCTGCGAATTTACGAAGAATATACGGATAAAAAAAATTTCAATAATAAAATGAAAGATGTTTTTAGAATACAAAAGAATGCTTGATTCTTATTCTTTTCGTTAATGTAATAACCTCTTTTTCTTGTTTTGCCAATATTCAAGATAATATCATCTTATAATGGAGAGATAATTTTTTCTAAATTCAATAAGGATTATTTAAAATATTCAATCAAATTACTTGATTTAATATCATTTTTCTTATCTTTGCGACCATAAGAAAAGGTCTTGGCTATATTATCTATATAATATAGGTATACGGTGAACAAATATGTACCTCGTCTTTTTTAAGAGAAATAATAAATAACTAATAAAATAACAAACAATTAAAGTTCGTGAACAATGAAGATTAAGATGGTTGTTGCTGTATTGCTCCTTTCGGCAGGGGTGACATCAGCATTCTCTCAACAAGTAGATGAGAAATGCATATCGAACAGCAGTGTCTCTCATGAAGCCGTAAGAGCCAAAAATTTCAAAGATGCTTATTTGCCTTGGAAGATTGTTTTGGAAAACTGTCCTACACTCCGTTTTTATACTTTTACGGATGGTTTTAAAATTCTAAAGGGCTTAATGGGCAAAACGGATAAGACTTCGCCAGAATATAAAAAATATTTTGATGAGCTTATGGCATTACATGATACTCGTATTAAATATACTCCTGATTTTTTAGCTAATGGAGTACGAGTATCCTCTGTAGATGAGGCACTTGGTTACAAAGCTATTGATTATATTGCTTTGGCGCCTACGGTTGATTCTAAGGTGGCTTATGATTGGTTGAGTAAATCAGTTCATGCTTGTAAGAGTGAAAGTGATCCTGCTATTCTTTTCTATTTTTTGCAGATGTCTCTTAATAAATTGAAAGAGGATTCTGATTTTAAGGAACAATTCATTCAAGATTATTTAGATGATTCACAATATGTCGATTCTGCTATTGTAGCGGAAGCTGATGAAAGTAAGAAGAAAAATCTTCAAGGTATAAAGGATAATTTGGTTGCTCTCTTTATTAATAGTGGAACAGCTGATTGTGCTTCTTTGCAGAGTATTTATGCACCTAAGGTTGAGGCCAATAAAACGAACCTGAGCTATATGAAGAAAGTACTTGATATAATGAAAACAATGAAGTGTACAGAAAATGATGCTTATTTTAAAGCTTCGATGTATGCTTATAAGATCGAGCCAACTTCAGATGCTGCTTCTGGTTGCGGATATATGGCCTTTAAGAAGGGAGATGTTACTAGTGCTATCAAATATTTTGATGAGGCAATTGATTTGGAAAAAAATCTGAAAAAGAAAGCTGAAAAATCGTATACTGTTGCTGCTGTGCTGGCATCTGTAAAGAAATTGTCTCAGGCAAGAATATATTGTAGAAAAGCTATTGGGTATGATCCTCACTATGGTGCACCTTATATTTTGATTGCAAACCTTTATGCATCAAGTCCTAATTGGAGCGATGAGCCAGCGTTAAATAAATGTACTTTCTTTGTATGTATAGACAATTTGCAGCGTGCAAAATCTGTTGATCCAAGTTGTGCTTCAGAAGCCAATCGGTTAATATCTGCTTATGCTGCTCATACACCGGAAACCAAAGATCTCTTTATGTTGGGCTATAAGGCTGGTGATCGAATTACTGTTGGCGGTTGGATCGGAGAGTCAACAACGATTAGATAATTTATGGTAAATCGGTTTAAGAAGAAAAAATTAAATCATCAAATTAGCATAACAATTGCCTTTGTTGCAATTGTTATGCTTGTTTTATTTTCATCATGTGGAGATAAACATAAAATTGTTGCAGCTGCAATATCCAATCGTGACTCTCTGCCTGTTATGGAAACGTTAGGCGTTTCTTCTTTAATCTCAGATTCTGGCGTTATTCGTTATCGGGTTACAACTCCTAAATGGGATGTGTTTGATCGCAAAAGGCCTCCTTATTGGGCTTTTGAAAAAGGTGTTTATTTGGAACAATTTGATTCTTTATTAAAGGTACAGGCAAGCATCAGGGCTGATACTGCTTATTATTATGATCAAAAGAAACTTTGGCGATTGTCTGGTCATGTAGACATCAAAAACATTAAAGGCGAGCGTTTTACTACTGCGCTACTCTTTTGGGATCAGGCACTGCATAAAGTTTATTCTAATGCGCTTATTCATATAAAACAACCTGATAGGACTATTATTGGACATGGGTTTAATTCCAATGAACAAATGACTATCTATACAATTAATAATATAGAGGGCGTTTTTCATGTGAATGAAAATTCCCAAGTTGATTCTACCAATTCTGCGAAATCCAGTTCTGTAAAAGTTATGCCTATGATTACTCCTTCGGTGAAGCAAGGTGTTATGAAATCAAGTAGCTAATTTTAAAGAAAAGTAAATGACTATTTATATTTTTTTAATCATAACAATGGCGTTATCCGCATTTTTTTCTGGTTCAGAAATTGCATTTGTCTCTGTTGATAAGATGCGTATGAAAATGGAAGAAAAGGGTGGAATAAGTACTCGTATTCTTAACATATTCTTTAAAAATCCCAATAATTTTATTTCAACAATGCTTGTTGGCAACAATATCTCTCTTGTTGTTTACGGTATTCTAATGGCTCGTATTATAGGCGATACATTACTCAATGGAGTGATATCCAACCATTTTTTCATGGTTTTTGCACAGACTGTCATTTCAACCCTAATTATATTAGTTACAGGAGAATTTTTGCCTAAAACCATCTTTAAAGTATATTCGAGTGAGATGTTACGCTTTTTTGCCGTGTTACTGATTTTTTTTTATATTTTGTTTTATCCGATATCTAGATTTTCATCCGTATTGTCTTATTTGTTTCTTCGTTTGTTTGGTGTAAAAATTAATAAAGAATATGCTTCTAAAGTTTTTAGTAAAGTAGATCTTGATTATTTTGTTCAGTCGGGAATTAAAAATGCTGGTAGTGAATCAAACCTGGATACAGAGGTGAAAATCTTTCATAATGCTCTTGACTTTTCCAATATTAAAATTAGGGATTGTATTGTCCCGCGAACGGAGATTGTTGCTGTCGATCTGAATGCAAGTGCCGATGATTTGATGAATTTATTTATTGAGACAGGCATCTCTAAAATTATAGTTTACAAGGTAGATATAGATAATGTGGTTGGTTACATTCATTCTTCCGAGATGTTTCGTAATCCCAAGGATTGGCGCAATAATATTAAAAAAACATCTATTGTGCCTGAGACGATGGCTGCAAACAAATTGATGAATTTGTTTATTCAACATAAAAAATCAATAGCTGTTGTAGTTGATGAGTTTGGTGGTACTTCTGGTATTGTAACGCTCGAAGATTTAGTTGAAGAGATTTTTGGGGATATAGAAGATGAGCATGATAATACATCTTATATATGTAAGAAGATAGGTGATAATGAATATATTTTGTCTGCCCGTTTGGAGATAGAAAAAGTTAATGAGACTTTTGATTTGACTTTACCCGAGTCTGATGATTATTTGACCATTGGTGGTTTGATATTAGATAGATATCAGAACTTTCCACAGCTGCAGGAAATTATTACGATTGAATGTTTTCAGTTTAAAATAATTAAAGTATCAACCACAAAAATAGAGCTTGTAAGGCTAAAAGTATTAGAATAATGTGCATATATGCAAAAAAAACGTCAGTAAATCCTTTTATGTTACCTTTTTTTGTATCTTCGTGCCTTAAAATGACTAATTGAAACAAATAAAATATATAAATTAAAATGGCAACATTACAGAAAATTAGGTCGATGGGACCTCTATTGGTTATTGTGATCAGCTTAGGTTTGTTCGCTTTTATTGCTGGTGACGCATGGAAAGTACTTGCTCCACATCAATCGCGAGATGTTGGTGAAGTTGATGGAGAAACTATTTCAGCACAGGAATATCAAACAATGATTGATGAATATACTGATGTTATCAAGTTAAGTCGTGGTATAAGCTCTTTAGATGAAGAACAAACTAATCAGGTAAATGATCAAGTTTGGGAAGCATATGTAAACAGTAAGCTTATAGGTAACGAGGCTAAAAAAATTGGTCTTGTTGTAACTACTGAGGAA
Source organism: Bacteroidaceae bacterium (assembly GCA_023227685.1). Taxonomy (GTDB): domain Bacteria; phylum Bacteroidota; class Bacteroidia; order Bacteroidales; family Bacteroidaceae; genus JALNVG01. Next base: position 6,734 of record JALNVG010000028.1, on the reverse strand, counting down.
ATTCAATCCATTCTTGATGCAGGAGTTAATCCGCTATTACGTCAAACCCCCTTTTCCAATCCTAAAACAGGTATGTTTGATAAGGATATGCTTAACAAATTTTTAGTTGAGTATTCAAAGATGGGGCAATCTCATGCTTCATCGCAGTATGTTGAGCAATATACCAAAATTTACAAATATTGGAATTTTATTGAAAAAACGTTGGAACAAAGTTGTTTAGCTGATAAGTATCAGGCTTTAATATCACAGGCTCTTATTTCAAATCCTGTTGAAGCCAAGGATGCTTTTGATGCACGTGTAAATCAGTCGAATTTATTGATGGCTGCCATTCCATATACTTCTATTCCAGATTCAACGATAAAAATTAAAGATTCTGATATTGACGCTCTTTATAAAAAGAAAAAGGAAAATTTTAAGCAATATGAAGAGAGTAGACATGTGAAATATGTTGATGTACAAGTTAAGGCAAGTGCTGAAGACAGAGCGGCTATGGTTAAAGAAATGGTAGGATATACCCATCAACTTGATTCTTTGAACAATGACTATGCAAATTTTATTCGTTCTACTGGTTCTTCAAATCTTTTTGTTGATTTATATTTCCCCAAGTCGGCTTTTCCTGCTGATGTAGTAGCTAGAATTGATTCTGTAACTATGGGAGCTGTTTATGGACCTTATTATAATAGTACGGACAATACTTTTAATTCTTTCAAGGTTCTTGCGAAAGAAAATGCTCCAGATTCAATTCAGTACCGTCAGATACAAATTCCGGCTTCAAGTGTAGCGAAAGGTAAATCGTTGGCCGATAGTGTGTACGATGCAGTAAAAGCAGGTGCTGATTTTACTACTCTGGCCAAAAAGTATGGTCAGACAGGTGAAGAAACTTGGATTTCTTCTGCCCAATATAAAGATGCGCACATAGAAGGTGATAATCTTAAATATATTACTGCAATTAATAATGCAGAAATCGGAAATTTAGTAATTTTGAAGTTAACTCAAGGTAGCGTTATCTTTCAAATTACTCAAAAGATAGATATAAAAGATAAATACAAAATTGCAGTTCTGAAATTACCTCTAGAATTTAGTAAAGAGACTTATAATAAGGCCTACAATGCTTTCAGCCAATTTATCGCTTCAAATACAACTGTTAATAAATTGGCCGCTAATGCTGAATCAGCAGGATATGAATTGCTTGATAGGGCTGATTTATATAGCTCCTCTCATGGAATTGGTGGTATTAAAAACACGAAAGAAGCTTTGCGGTGGGTTTTCGCGGCCAAATCAGGTAGTATCTCCAATCTTTATGAATGTGGTGATAATGATAGAATGCTGGTTGTAGCTATGGTTGGTGTTAATCCGAAAGGATATCGTTCTATTGAGCGGGTGAAACCACAATTGCAGGCTGAACTTTTGGTTGATAAGAAAGCCGAAAAGATTATAGCGAGTATGAAGGCTGCTCATTATACAACATTTACTCAATATGAGTCTTTACCAAATGTAGTTACAGATTCTGTACAGCATGTTACTTTTGCTGCTCCTGCCTACGTAGCTTCATTGCGCAGTAGTGAACCACTTATTGGTTCTTTTGCTTCTGTTGCTAAAAATGGAGAGCTAAGTATGCCAATAAAGGGAACTGCTGGTGTTTTTGTTTTGCAAAAATACGAAGAAGATAAATTGGAAAGTAAGTTTGATGTTAAGCAGGAGGAGGCTACGATAGAATCCATGAATGCCCGCCTGGCCAGTCGTTTGGTAAATGATTTGTATCTTAAGGCTAACGTCAAAGATAAACGCTATTTATTTTTTTAAGAAAGAGAAAACTTGTAGATAAATCCTTTAGGGGTTTGAGTGACGCGGAGTGCGTGGATTGAGTATAAATAATCCGTGTTCTCCGCGTCATTCTTGTTTAAAAGCAGACAAACCATGATTTTTATTCTTTCTATGCTTTATATTTGACTTAAATTCCTTACATTTGCAGATAACATGGATAAGATGATAACGACATATTCTTTACTAGGAATGACGCTCCCTGCTTTGGACACATTAGTGCGTTCTCTTGGGATGCCTTCATATACTGCCAAACAAATAGCTTCGTGGCTGTATGTTAAAAAAATTACAACTATTGACGAGATGAGCAATCTTTCGTTGAAATCTCGTGAATTGTTAAAACAGAGGTTTGATGTTGGTGCTTCGGCTCCTGTCGAAGCCATTCGATCTGTTGATGGTACTGTAAAATATCTTTACCAGGTAAGAGAAAAACAATTTGTTGAAGCAGTGTATATTCCAGAGGATGACAGAGCTACTCTTTGTGTCTCTTCTCAGGTGGGCTGTAAGATGAATTGTAAGTTCTGTATGACAGGGAAACAAGGATTCTCAGCCAATCTTACTGCAGCACAAATTTTAAATCAGATTCAATCATTACCTGAACGAGATAAGTTAACAAATATCGTAATGATGGGGATGGGTGAACCATTAGACAATATAGACGAAGTACTTAATGTGTTGGATGTACTCACGTCTTCTTATGGTTATAGCTGGAGCCCCAAACGTATCACTCTTTCCACAGTAGGGCTACGTAATAGCTTGAAACGTTTTGTCGAAGAAAGTAATTGTCACTTGGCTGTCAGTCTTCATTTTCCGTTCTCTAGTCAACGCTCACAATTTATGCCTGCCGAGAAGGCTTATTCTATTACGGAAATTGTAGATTTGTTAAAAAAATATGATTTTAGTAAACAGAGACGACTTTCATTCGAATATATTGTTTTTAAGAAAGTCAATGATTCGTTGATTTATTCCAAGGAGTTGGTCAAGTTGTTACGAGGCATTGATTGCCATGTGAATTTGATCCGCTATCATTCTATTCCCGGGGTAGATCTGGTTGGGGCAAATATGGAAACGATGACACTTTTTCGCGATTATCTGACTTCTCATGGCTTGTTTTCGACAATACGTGCTTCGCGTGGTGAGGATATCTTTGCCGCTTGCGGAATGTTGTCGACGACCAGACGAAATGAGATAAAGAAAGAAACATAAAAGCAAAATGTTATGAAACAAGTACTGAATTATTCATTGGTGATTTTAATTGTACTTTCATTTTTCTCTTGTAAAGGAAAGAAAGGTGGAATTTTTATTCCGACATCAAGTGGACGTCCTTATGAACTTTTGGTCGTCGTTAATCCTGGTGTTTGGGATCGTCCTGCCGGAATAGCTCTTCATGATGTACTATCTTCGGATGTGCCAGGTTTACCACAATCCGAGTCGTCTTTTCATATAATGCATTCTTCACCTTCTGATTATGACGCAACGCTGAAATTGATTCGTAATATTATTGTTGTCGACATTCAGAATATCTATACTAAAGGTTCCTTTAAATATGAACAAGATGTTTATGCATATCCACAAATGATATTGAATATTCAAGCACCTGACGAAAGTACTTTTAAGAAGTTTGTAGAAGATAACAAACAAGTTATTATCGATTTTTTTACTCACGCAGAAATGAACAGACAGATAGATTATCTGAAAAAAAAGCATAGTAGCTTTATTTCAGCTAAGGTAGATAGCTTGTTTGATTGTGATATCTGGTTGCCTGCTGAGTTGGCGAGTTCAAAAACAGCCAAGCAATTTTTTTGGGCTTCTACAAATACGGCTACAGCTGATCAGAGTTTTGTAATGTATTCGTATCCATTTACGAGTGATAGTACATTTACCAAAAAATATTTCGTGAATAAGCGCGATTCTGTGATGGCTGTTAACATTCCTGGTGGTCGGCAAGGATCATATATGATGACAGATTCGTTGCTGAGTGATGTTCATGCTATTAATTATCATGGTCAATATGCTATGATTGCCCGTGGTCTGTGGCGTATGAAGAGAGATTTTATGGGTGGTCCGTTTGTTTCTATTACCCGTTTGGATAAAAAACATAAACGTATTGTTACGGCTGAGGTCTTTGTTTATTCACCTGATAAGATGAAACGAAATCTCATTCGTCAGCTTGAATCATCATTATACACGTTAAAATTGTCAGATGAACTTCAGCAGGGCAATATACCTCTAAATGGTGTTCCTGTGAAAAAAATAAAAAAATAATTGTATGAATACAAATAAAATAAGAATCGGTATCACAGAGGGAGATATCAATGGCATTGGTTACGAAGTAATATTAAAGGCTTTTGGTACTAGTGAGATTTTTGATTTATGCGTTCCTATCATTTACGGTTCTCCAAAAGTGGCTACCTATCATAGCAAAGCAATTAATTCGACTACAAATTTTAGTATTGTACGTTCGGCTTTAGAGGCCAAAGACGGCTGCTTAAATGTAATTAATTGCAATAGCAATGAGGTCGTAGTAGCCCTTGGAACTCCTGACCCTTTGGCTGGGGTAGCTGCCTTTGAGGCCTTAGAGTGTGCAGTAGAAGATTATAAACAAGGACTGATTGATGTCATAGTTACAGCTCCTATTAATAAACATTCCATCCAATCTGATCAATTTTCCTTTGTCGGTCACACGGAATATTTTGAGAATAGGTTGGGTAATGGGGCCAAAGCATTAATGATATTGCTAAAAGATGATTTCCGAATAGCACTTGTTACTACGCATATCCCTATTAGCCGGATTTCTTCTGTATTGACAAAAGAACTTATAGAAGAAAAGCTTACAATATTCAATACTTCATTGAAGCAAGATTTTTCTATTGATGCACCTCGTATAGCTGTTTTATCTTTAAATCCTCATGCGGGTGAAGATGGATTGATAGGAAAGGAAGAACAAGATATTATTATTCCGGCGTTGGTAGAGATGAAAGATAAAGGTGTTTTGTGTTATGGTCCATATCCTGTAGATGGTTTTATGGGTTCCGGACAATTCAAGCATTTTGATGGCATATTAGCAATGTATCATGATCAGGGCCTTGGGCCATTCAAACTAATGGCCATGGATGAAGGAGTAAATTATACAGCCGGTCTTCCTGTTGTTCGTACATCACCGGATCATGGTACGGCATATGATATTGTAGGCAAGGGTGTGGCTAGCGAAGTGTCTTTCCGAAATGCCGTTTATACTGCTATAGATGTCTTTCGTAACCGTGTTTTAGAGAAGGAGGCTCATACAAACCCTCTTCGTAAGCAATACTTTGATAAACGAGATGACAGTGACAAGTTGAAACTTGATTCTGTTGATAACGAAGATTAAATGATAAAGGGAGAAAGGTATAATGTTGTCTAAATCTGAATTGCAGCAAATAAAACTTAGATTTGGTATAATCGGTAATACCGAGTCCTTGTTGCGCGCTATTGATGTCGCCGTACAGGTTGCTTCTACCGATTTATCCGTACTTATTATTGGCGAAAGTGGTGTTGGCAAGGAAAGTTTTCCACAGATTATTCATCAATACAGCCGTCGTAAACATGGTCAATATATAGCTGTTAATTGTGGCGCTATTCCTGAAGGAACGATAGATTCAGAACTTTTTGGTCATGAAAAGGGGGCTTTTACTGGTGCTATAGGTGAACGAAAAGGCTATTTCGGTGAGGCTAATGGTGGTACTATATTCTTGGATGAAGTGGGTGAATTACCATTTGCCACACAAGCACGTCTGCTTCGTGTCCTTGAAAGTGGTGAATTTATCAAAGTAGGTTCTTCAAAGGTTGAAAAGACAGATGTGCGAATTGTTGCAGCTACCAATGTGAAATTATCCGAAGCTATTTCAGAAGGACGATTTCGTGAAGATTTGTATTATCGATTAAGTACAATACCTATTCAATTGCCACCTTTACGTGATCGTGGAGAAGATGTAGTCTTGCTTTTTCGTAAATTTGCATCCGATTTTGCCGAAAAATATCGTATGCCGGCCGTGCAACTTACAGAAGAGGCTAAACGAATGCTTATTACGTATCCGTGGCCGGGGAATGTCCGTCAGTTAAAAAATGTTACTGAGCAGATTTCTATTATTGAAACCAATCGGAATATTACGCCGGAAATATTAAAAAAATATCTTCCAGACAATCTTATTCAGCGTTTGCCGGCACTTATCGGTGGTACAAAAGGAGCGAAAGGATTTGAAAATGAACGTGAAATTTTGTATTCGGTTTTGTTTGATATGCGTAAAGAGGTGAATGATTTGAAGAAAATGGTTAACCAGTTGATGACCGAACATGAAACTCAATCTGTCTCTCAATCACCTAGTACCACATCTTTGATCCAATCTCGTACCTTTACGAATACACCAGCTATTATTGATCCTATAAGTCATGATCATGGTGCTACCCCAAAAGAGAAAGAAGATGAAGATATACAAGATACTGAGCCTTATGTTGAAGAAACATTATCGTTAGATGAAGTAGAGAAAGAGATGATACGCAGGGCGCTGGAAAAAAATCATGGGAAGCGGAAAAGTGCTGCTAAAGATTTAAATATATCCGAACGGACACTTTATAGAAAGATTAAAGATTATGGTTTGGAATAAAAAAATATATTATAGCATAACATTGATTCTTTTATCAGTGTGTGTCTTATCGTGCAGTGTTTCGTATAAATTGAATGGGGCATCTATCAATTATGATAAAGTGAAGACTATATCTATTGCCCATTTTGCTATAAAGGGAGGCAATTTTTATGCACCATTGGCTACTACGTTCAATGAAGATTTAAAGGATATTTTTGTGCGGCAAACTCATTTACGTATGGTTAAACGAAATGCCGATTTGCAAATTGAAGGTGAAATCACTGGATATAATGT
>JALNVG010000027.1 GCA_023227685.1 Bacteroidaceae bacterium | reverse complement strand
CGCAAACTTACGGATGTAACTAAGTTGCATTCTTTAGGCTGGCATCATTCAATAGATATTGAAGAAGGAATAGAAAAACTATATAAGTGGTATCTCGAAAATGAATAATTTATGGGAAAAGTTGCATTAATAACAGGAATTACAGGACAAGATGGGGCCTATTTGGCCGAGTTCTTAATAAAAAAAGGATATACCGTTCATGGATTGAAACGCCGTTCGTCAATGTTTAATACGGCGAGGATAGACCATTTGTATCAGGATCCTCATGAGGCAAATCGTAATTTTATTTTGCATTATGGAGACTTGACGGATAGCTTGAACTTGACCCGAATTATCGGAGAGATACAACCGGATGAAATCTATAATTTGGCAGCAATGAGCCATGTGAAGGTGAGTTTTGATACACCTGAATATACGGCAAATGCGGATGGTTTAGGTGTGCTTCGTATTCTTGAAGCGGTTCGTTTATTGAATCTGGTTTCTAAAACGCGTATATATCAGGCCTCCACTTCAGAGTTATATGGACTGGTTCAAAGCGTTCCTCAAAATGAATCGACACCGTTTTATCCGCGGAGTCCGTATGCTGTGGCAAAATTGTACGGATATTGGATTACGGTCAACTACCGTGAGGCTTATCATATGCACGCTTCTAATGGTATTTTGTTTAATCATGAATCGCCATTGAGGGGAGAAACTTTTGTCACTCGAAAAGTGACAAGAGCCATTGCTCGGATTGCATTGGGTATACAGCAGAAGATGTTCATGGGTAATTTGTCGGCGAAACGTGATTGGGGTCATGCAAAAGATTATGTAAGAGCCATGTACCTCATTCTTCAACAAGAAGAACCTTCCGATTACGTGATTGCTACAGGTATTACAACTACGATTCGTGATTTTATTCAGATGGCTTTTCACGAAATTGGCGCCGAGGTTGTTTTTAAAGGCAAAGATGTTAAAGAAGTTGCTATATTAAACAATATTGACGAATCTGTGTTTTGTAATAGAATAGGAGAAATTTATCTTCCTAATTTTAAGAAATTGACAGGAAAAGAGCTGGTAGGTGTGGATCCGCAATATTTCCGCCCAACTGAGGTAGAATTATTATTGGGAGACGCCACAAAGGCTTGTAATCAATTAGGATGGAAACCTGAATATGACTTGCTGTCGTTAGTAAGTGATATGATGCAAAGTGATATAAAATTAATGAAAAAAGAGCTATATCTGAAGGAAGGAGGCTATAAGATTTTGAACTATTTTGAATGAATGGGAAAACTATTCTATTTATTGTTTGTTGTAATGGAAATTTTTATTAATTTTGTAATGATTTACAAGAAAAAAAATAGATAATTGATTGTTTAACTTAAAAGTTGACGAAGATGAAGACTAAAGTATTAGTTTTAAGTTTGTTGTCAAGCTTTGTTATCTCAACTGCATTTGCACAAGAGTTTAAACCGCAAATCGGTTTTAGCAACGAAGCTGGCTACAAAACGAATTTTAAAAAAAACAAAGCTGGTGATAACTGGTTTATTTCTATCTCTGGTGGCGTAAGCACTTTATATGGAGATTACAATCGTGATGCTAAATTTACGAATCGTTTGAATTTTGCTCCTCAGTTTTCTTTTGGTAAATGGTTTAATCCATATTTGGCATTTCGTGTGCAATTGAATGGGGGCGCGCTTCATGGATTTGAGAAAGATGCTTCTTTTATGGAGCACAACCATTACGCTGCAGCTCATGCAGATTTGTTATGGGATGTTACAAATTTCTGGGCACCTTATAATGAAAACAAAGTATTTCATTTGATTCCCTGGGTAGGTATGGGTTATGCACAGCGTTTCAAAAACCCGGACGGCAACACGAGCCCTATTCTTAATAGTGTTGCAATCAGAACAGAATCTCCGACGTTGAATGCCGGTATTTTAACCGCTTTCCGTTTGAGTAAGCGTGTTGATTTGAATGTTGAATATCAGGCATCATTATTGAATGAACAGTTCAACCGTATTTTCTATCATCATCTGACCGATGCTGTAGCACAGTTGAGCGCAGGTTTTACATTCAAACTGGGTAAGACTAATTTTGAGGTTCTTCAACCAATGGATTACAATCTGTTGAATGATTTGAATAACCAAATCAATTCTTTGCGTGCACAAAACAATGAGTTGAGCAAACGTCCTGAATCTTGTCCGGAATGTAAACAGGTAGAGGCAGCTCCGGCTGTAATTGTTAACAACTATGCTGAGAACGTAGTATTTTTCCGCCTGAATAGTTCTAAGATTGACAAGAACCAGCAGATTAATGTTTACAACACGGCTGAGTTTGTTAAGCATAATAACGTTCCTGTAAAGGTTATTGGATATGCTGACAAGAAAACAGGTAAAGCTGCTTACAATTTGAAATTGTCTGAAAAACGTGCCAAGACTGTGGCAAAAGAACTGCAGGCAAAGTATGGTATTCCTTCAGATCAGATTACAGTTGAATGGAAGGGCTGTGATGAACAACCGTATTCAATCAATAATTGGAATCGTGTAGTAATTATGACTGCTAACAGCAATAAGTAATCAAAAGTAAATCATAAAGAAGGCGACACATTTTATTGTCGCCTTTTTTTGTCTTCAATAATAATGTTTATTTTTGCAGGAAGTTTAAAGAATGGCTATGGAATTGAATAAAAAAGAAGGGTTTTTCATTCAGTGGTTGATTGGAATAGGAGATTTGGTTGTGTTGAATCTTCTATTCTTTGTTGTGTATCATGAGTTGGGTAGCTATTACACATCTGCTATTGCATCTAATATTCGTGAGGTAGTATTGCTTTTGAACTTTTGCTATTTCTTTTCTCTCTATTTTGTTCCTTTTCAGGTTCATCTGGCTATTGTGTATATCGATAAGATTGTGCAAAGAGCTTTTGTGCTGGTCACATTCATGATGTTCCTGTTTGCTACATGTTTGATTTTTTTGAACGTTGGAGATGTCTTGGCTACGTTTCTGGTTGTCTATTATCTTTCTGCCGTTGTTGTATTCTCGTTATGGCGCGTGATCGTCAGGATGACATTGAAAATGTATCGTCGAAAAGGATACAATTTTAAAAGAGTAATTATTGTTGGCGCCGGAAAGAACGGGATGGAACTCTATCGGTTGATGAAGAATGATTTATCGTATGGTTTTAATATTTTGGGTTTTTTTGATGATAACATAACGCTGAAGTCTGTTCTTCCTAATTATCTGGGGATGACTCATCAGGTAGAGGACTATGTACTGGCAAATGATGTTGATGAGATATATTGTACATTACCCGGAACCAATGATGAAAAGATTTTGCGGTTAATGAATTTTTCGGAAAAACACATGATCCGCTTCTTCATCGTGCCTGAATTCTATCGCAACATTAAGAAAAGCCTTGTGATGGAAATGATAGAAACCATGCCGGTATTAACCGTACGCCGAGAACCGTTGCAGGCTGTTTATAATAGAGTTTTGAAACGCTCTTTTGATATTCTCTTCTCTTCGATCGTTTTGGTAACGATTTATCCAATCATGTATACGGTCATTGGTCTGATGATTAAACTAACGTCGCCGGGTCCTATATTATTCAGACAAATGCGTACCGGATTATATGGTAAAAATTTTAAATGCTATAAGTTCAGAACCATGCGCGTGAATGCCGAAGCAGATTTGATTCAGGCAGCAAGGAATGATCCTCGTAAAACAAGTATTGGTGATTTTCTTCGCAGAACGAATCTGGACGAATTTCCTCAGTTTATTAATGTCTTTTTGGGAGATATGTCAGTTGTCGGGCCGCGTCCTCACATGCTTAAACACACGGAACAATATTCGGCGTTGATCGATAAGTATATGATTCGCCACTTGGTTAAACCGGGTATTACCGGTTGGGCGCAAGTAACCGGCTATAGGGGCGAAACACGAACAATAGAACAGATGGAAGGACGTGTAAAAAGAGATGTATGGTATATCGAAAACTGGTCGTTTTTCCTTGACTTGAAAATTATTGTTGTCACAGTGATGAATATGTTTAAGGGTGAAAAGAATGCTTATTAAGAGTCAAACGAGCAATTTTTTGTGAATAATGAAAGTCGGTAGGTGAAATTGTGCTATCTTTGTGCCAATGGGAAGAATATTAGCAATTGATTATGGTCTGAAGCGCACTGGATTAGCTGTTACAGATACTTTGCAGATGATTGCAAATGGTTTGGCAACCGTCCCTACGACTGAGTTGTTAGCATATCTTTCGACATATATCATAAAGGAAAACGTTGAAACAATCGTAATAGGGCTTCCCAAGCAAATGAATAATCAGCCTTCTGAAAGTATGAAATACATAGATGCTTTTGCGGCTGTACTTAAAAAAAACTTTTTAAACATCAAGATTGCATTTTATGACGAACGATTTACTTCTGTTTTAGCTCATAAGGCAATGCTGGATGGAGGATTAAAAAAAAAGAAAAGACAAAATAAAGAATTAGTAGATGAAATAAGTGCAGTAATTATACTGCAATCGTATCTGGAAAATATAAAATATCAAAAGTTATGATTTTACCTATATATTTATATGGACAACCTGTGCTACGTAAGCACACAGAATTGGTACAAAAGGATTATCCGGGATTGAAAGAATTGATAGCAAACATGTTTGAAACCATGTATAAAGCCGAAGGTGTTGGTTTAGCCGCACCTCAAGTAGGACTTTCTTTGAGACTTTTAGTGTTGGATGCAGACGTGATGAGTGACGATTATCCTGAATGTAAAGGATTTAAAAGAGCTATGGTTAATCCTGAAATGTTGGAAATGAGTGAAGAACAGCTGGCTGAAGAAGAAGGATGCCTTAGCCTTCCCGGCATTCATGAAAAGGTTCTACGTGCAAAAAAAATTAGAATAAAATATATGGATGAGAATCTGGAAATTCATGAAGAGGAAGCCGAGGGTTTTGCCGCTCGGGTAGTTCAACATGAATACGAACATTTGGAAGGGCATGTTTTCATTGATCATATTTCAGCTATACGCCGTCAATTAGATAAAAGCAAACTTAATAATATTATAAAGGGAAGAATGCGTTGTTCGTATAGAACAAAAGCAATTTGATAAATAATAATTTATAAACGGTTATGGTAGATTTAAGTGAGAAAATTAAAGAACTTAGAACAAAAAAAGCAACTGTCGAATTAGGTGGTGGACAAGCTGCAATTGAAAAACAAAAATCTATTGGGAAGATGACTGCCAGAGAACGTATCTTATCTTTGTTAGATAAAGATTCTTTTCAAGAATATGATTTATTCGTAAAACATGACGGTCGTGATTTCGGAATGGATAAAAAAGACTTCGCCGGTGACGGTGTCGTTGCTGGGACAGGAACCATACAAGGAAAGCCTATCTGTATTTATGCTCAAGACTTCACGGTTGCTGGTGGTTCTTTAGGGTTACATCATGCGCGTAAGATTACTAAAGTGATGGATCTTGCTTTGAAAATGAAATGCCCGGTTATTGGAATTAACGATTCCGGTGGTGCCCGTATTCAGGAGGGTGTGGGCGCTTTAGGTGGCTATGGTGAAATATTTTATCGTAATACTCTTTCATCGGGTGTTATTCCACAACTTTCTTTGATATTAGGTCCTTGTGCAGGTGGAGCGGTCTATTCACCGGCATTGACTGATTTTGTATTCGTTGTTGATAAAATTTCGAAGATGTTTATTACCGGACCGAATGTGATAAAAACGGTGTTAGGTGAAGATATCTCGATGGAAGATTTGGGTGGCGCTCGCGTGCATGCAGAAATTACAGGTAATGCCCATTTCTTTGCGATGAGCGAACAAGATTGTTTCGCTCAGGTACGCCGCTTGCTGGATTTTATTCCATGGAATAACGCCGAGCCGGCAAAAGTAGTTTCATCTAAAGAACCTTCAACGGAATTGGATATTGAACAGGTTATTCCTTCAGATCCGAAGCAACCATATGATGTCCGTGATGTTATTAAATGTATAGCTGATGATTCCGATTTCTTGGAAGTTCAAGGCATGTGGGCTGCCAATATTGTTATTGGATTTGGTCGGATGGACGGTAAAACAATAGGTTTTATCGCTAATCAACCTATGGTTCTGGCTGGCGTTCTTGATTGCGATAGTGCAGATAAAGTGGCTCGGTTTATCCGTTTCTGCGATGCTTTCAATATACCTCTTGTTACTTTGGAAGATATGCCGGGTTATTTACCGGGGGTTGATCAGGAACATGCCGGTGTAATACGTCATGGTGCTAAAGTTTTGTATGCATACTCGGAAGCTACCGTTCCTAAGATTACGATTATCTTGCGTAAAGCATACGGAGGAGGTTATATAGCTATGAACTCTCGACATCTTGGTGCTGACTTTGTCTTTGCATGGCCAACAGCTGAAATTGCAGTTATGGGTCCGGAGGGCGCAGCTAATATTATTTTCGGAAAGGAAATCAAAGAAGCCGAAGATCCTGCGGCTATGCGTCAGGAAAAGGTTAAAGAATATATTGATAAGTTTGCTAATCCTTATGTCGCAGCAGCTAAGGGGTTTGTTGATGCGATTATTGAACCTAAAGACACTCGCGCAGAATTATTGCATGCATTAAAGATATCAGCGTTAAAGGAAGAGCATAGACCTGCCAAGAAACATGGTTTGCCTCCATTTTAATTGTCAGAAATATGGAAAATGTAGATAATGAATTTGTGGATTTTGTGATGGCTGATGGCGATTACAAAACAAAGTTGACACAAAAATATAATCAACGGACAAAGTGGAGTAAACCTGTCGAAGGAGAGGTTTTGGCTCATTTGCCGGGGACGATTATAGAAGTAAAGGTTAAAGAGGGCGACCATGTGAAAGCGGGTCAGCTTCTTCTTATTCATCAAGCTATGAAGATGTATAATCGCATAGTTGCTCCGATAGAAGGAATTGTTGCCTCTGTTGATGTTAAATCGGGAGATAATATTCCTAAGGACTATTTGATGATTAAAATTAAACCGGAATAAGATTAATTCTTTATTTTTGTCTGTCAAATAAGGCTCAGTCAAAAAGATGAAAAAGGCAATACTTTTTATATTATTTCAAATATATTCATTTTCGCTATTTGCACAGATTAATACTGATCGTGTACTTGCAATAGGACGTAATGCTCTTTATTTTGAAGATTATGTTCTATCAATACAGTATTTCAACCAAGTAATCAAGTCGAAACCCTGGTTGGCTGAGCCTTATTTTTATCGTGCAGTAGCGAAAATCAATTTGGATGATTATAAAGGAGCAGAAGAAGATTGTTCTTTGTGTCTTGGACATAATCCGTTTCTAGTTCAGGCATATTATGCGCGAGGTATTGCGAGGCAGAGTCAGGAAAAATATAAAGAAGCCATAGCTGACTATGATAAGGGTTTGGAGTTTAGGCCTGAAGATCAACAAATGTTGAGCAATAAGGCTGTAGCTTGTATACAAAGTAAGGATTATAGAGGCGCCGAAAAGGTGTTTGATGTAATCATGAAGCTCTATTCCAAAGATTCGAAGAACTATATGACGCGAGGGGCGATGTATGCTGAAGAAGGCGATACGATCAAAGCTCTTGCTGATTATTCAAAAGCAATCACCTTGGATCCGTATTATGCTCCTACGTATGGGAACAGAGCACTTCTGCTATATGACAAGCATGATTTGAAAGGAGCTTTAGCCGATTTGAATGAAGCTATTCGTTTGAACACGCGTGAGAGCGGTTATTTCATAAATCGCGGACTTGTACGTTATCAGATGAATGATTTGCGGGGCGCTATGGAAGATTATGATCAAGTAATAAATATAGATAGTCATAATCAGATTGCCCGTTTTAATAGAGCATTACTTCGTTCGCAAGTGGGCGATGATAACAGAGCTATTGAAGATTTTGATGTGGTAATCGAGCAAGAACCTGATAATTATATAGCTTACTATAATCGTGCATTGTTGCGTTTTGGAACAGGAAACTATAAAGGATCAATCGGTGATTTTGATAAGGTACTGGCTCAATACCCTAATTTTATTTCCGGTTATTACAGTCGATCAGAGGCTAAGCGAAAGATGCATGATAATGTAGGGGCTGATCGTGATTATTGGAAGGCTTTCGAGATGGAGCAGAAGTTGAGAAAAGGCAAAACACTATCCAGTGCAAATGCTACAGCTTCTGCGGGAAAGAATACCACAACCGTTGATTCACCGGATGTTGCATCAAGTGATAGTAATACGCGTGAAAAATCGGATAAGAGTATTGAAAAATTTAATCGTCTGGTTGTATACGACAAGGACGAAGAACGCAAGAGTAAATACCAGAACGAATTTCGCGGACGCGTACAAGATAGGAATGTGCGTGTAGATCTTGAGTCTCAGTTTATTTTGACTTATTATGAAAAGATAGATCCAATCAAGGAACTTGTGTACTATGATAAGTCCGTCGAAGATTATAATGCCCGTATGCTGTTAAGTCATAAACTTCGTATTACAAATCAGGAAGCGGCCTTAACGGAAGACCAAGTATCGCAGCATTTTACTTCAATAAATGAACTTTCGGCAAAGATAGACAAACAGCCGAATAATGCAGATTTCTATTTCGCCCGTGGTTTGGATTATATGCTGGTACAGGATTTTACAGAAGCAATAAAAGATTATTCGAAGGCTATTGAAATAAATCCGAATTTCACGATGGCCTATTTTAATCGCGCCGTAGTACGTTATAAACAATTGGATTATAACTTGTCGCAAACAGCTGCGGCGGATGAAAATGCCATGTCAGCCGGAATGAGTCTGAATTTTGAGAAGGGAACAGCTATTTCAAATAAGGCTGTTTCTTCAGATCCGATCACAGCCCAACTTAAAGATAATAAAAGGGCTTATGAGCATGAATTGATTACCCATGACTATGATATGGTAATTAAGCTGAATTCGGGTTTTGTGTATGCTTATTTCAACAGAGCTAACTTGCGTTGTGTTCAACGTGATTTCCGTGCGGCTATATCGGATTACAATGAAGCCATAGAACGAGACCCTGAAT
The DNA here is from genome assembly GCA_023227685.1 of Bacteroidaceae bacterium. Classification (GTDB taxonomy): domain Bacteria; phylum Bacteroidota; class Bacteroidia; order Bacteroidales; family Bacteroidaceae; genus JALNVG01. The sequence goes on along the minus strand of JALNVG010000027.1, from coordinate 10,250 downwards.
TTGCTGAGGCTTATTTTAACCGTGGTCTTGCTTATTTGTCGCAAGGAGATGCCAATAAAGGTATAGCTGATTTGAGTAAGGCAGGAGAGCTGGGTATTGTAAATGCCTACAGTATTATCAAGCGTATGACTAGCAATTAAGTAGAATGTGTATCTTTTTGAGAAAAATCTCATTAGATATAAAAAAGAATGCTAAATTTGCAGTTTATATTAATAAGAATTTATAGTGTATAGATTATGATAAAGATTACATTTCCAGACAATTCTGTAAAGGAATATGCCGAAGGAACAAGTGCAATGCAAATTGCAGAAAATATTAGTCCCCGTTTAGCTAAAGAAGTTTTGGCAGCAGGAGTTAATGGCGAAATATGGGATTTGACTCGTCCGATTAATGAAGATGCTTTTCTGAAACTCTACAAATGGGAAGATGATGAAGGGAAGCACGCTTTTTGGCATTCAGGAGCTCACCTGATGGCTGAAGCTTTGCAAGAGCTATATCCTGGTATCAAGTTTGGTATCGGTCCGGCTATTGAAAACGGTTTTTATTATGATGTAGATCCGGGAGATATTGTTATCAAGGAAAGTGATTTTCCTGCTATTGAAGCCAAAATGTTGGAGTTTGTAGCGAAGAAAGAGGAAATTAAGCGTCAGAATATTACAAAAGCTGAAGCCTTGAAGATGTTTGGCGATAGGGGAGAAGTTTATAAGACTGAACTTATCAGCGAGTTAGCTGAAGGAACAATTACTACATATTCACAAGGGGCATTTACGGATCTTTGCCGGGGTCCTCATTTACCGGATACTTCATATCTGAAGGCAGTCAAAGTAACCAGTGTGGCTGGTGCTTATTGGCGCGGTGATGAGAAACGTAAGCAGTTGGTTCGCTTATATGGCATAGCTTTTCCGAAGAAGAAGATGCTTGATGACTACTTAGTTATGCTTGAAGAAGCAAAGAAACGCGACCACCGTAAGATCGGTAAGGAATTGGAATTGTTTACATTTTCTTCGGCTGTAGGTGCGGGACTTCCGTTGTGGTTGCCTCGCGGAACGCAATTGCGCCTAAAATTGGAAGATTTCTTAAAACGTATCCAAAAGCGCTATGGCTATTTGCAAGTAATGACACCGCATATTGGAAGCAAGCAATTATATGTTACTTCAGGGCATTATGCTAAATATGGCAAAGACTCATTTCAGCCGATTCATACACCTCAGGAAGGTGAAGAGTTCTTGCTAAAACCAATGAACTGCCCTCACCATTGTGAGATTTATAAGGCTTTTCCTCGTTCTTATAAAGATCTGCCTTTGCGTTTTGCTGAATTCGGTACGGTATATCGTTATGAACAGAGCGGCGAATTGCACGGATTGACAAGAGTACGAGGTTTTACGCAGGATGATGCACATTTATTTTGTCGCCCTGATCAGTTGAAAGGCGAGTTCTTGAAGGTAATGGATATTATATTTATCATCTTTAAAGCATTGAATTTTGAGAATTTTGAAGCACAGATTTCATTGCGTGATAAAGTAAACAGAGATAAATATATTGGATCGGATGAGAATTGGGAAAAGGCTGAAAGTGCTATCATTGAAGCTTGTCAGGAGAAAGGGTTGAAGGCGAAGATTGAATATGGTGAAGCTGCATTCTATGGTCCTAAACTTGATTTTATGGTTAAGGATGCCATAGGTCGTCGCTGGCAGTTGGGCACTATTCAGGTAGATTATAATTTGCCTGAACGTTTTGAACTTGAATATACGGGTGAAGACAATAAAAAGCATCGTCCGGTCATGATTCATCGTGCTCCGTTCGGTTCAATGGAACGCTTTGTTGCTTTACTTATCGAACAGACCGCAGGAAAGTTCCCGTTGTGGCTCGCTCCTGATCAGGTGTCTGTTTTGCCTATCAGCGAGAAATTCAACGATTATGCGCATCAGGTTGCCGATATGCTTACCGAAGAAGACTTGAATGTGGTTGTCGATGATCGTAATGAGAAGATTGGTCGTAAAATCCGTGATACAGAGCTGAAAAGAATTCCTTACATGTTGATTGTAGGGGAGAAAGAATTAGAAAATAATGAAGTTTCTGTAAGAAAACAGGGCGAAGGTGATAAAGGTTCGATGAAAATTACTACCTTTGCAGCGCTTTTGAAAAGCGAGATAGATGAACAAATGAATAGTTGGAAAAATAAATAATAAAAAAATAACTAATAACGAGGAGAATATATCTTTTTGAATGAAGAATGACAGTCTGAAAGAACAGTATAGAATTAACGAACGGATACACGTTCGCGAAGTTCGTTTAGTAGGTGATAATATAGAACAGGGAGTATATCCAATCTCTCAGGCGTTGAAAATTGCAGAAGAGCAAGGTGCCGACCTGGTTGAGATTTCACCGAATGCTGCGCCCCCCGTTTGTAGAGTAATAGAATATCAGAAGTTCCTCTATCAACAAAAGAAAAAGCAAAAAGAACAGAAGGCTAAGTCTGTCAAGGTTGTTGTGAAAGAAATCCGTTTCGGACCACAGACCGATGATCATGATTATGACTTTAAGTTGCGGCATGCTAAAGGATTTTTGGAAGAAGGTTCTAAAGTGAAAGCGTATGTGTTTTTTAAAGGTCGTTCTATTTTGTTTAAAGAACAAGGAGAAGTCCTTTTGCTACGCTTTGCTAATGATTTGGAAGACTATGGTAAGGTTGAAATGATGCCTGTATTGGAAGGAAAGAGGATGACTATCATGCTCTCACCGAAAAAGAGTTCAAGTACTTTAACTGTATCCAAACAAACAGCAAAGAAAACTTTAGATACTGAGAAAAAAGTAGAAACAGAAGAATAAGAAAATAGTGGTGCCTCATAAAGAGGCGTAATGTTTAATAATTAAAATAATTGGAAAATGCCTAAGATGAAGACTAATTCCGGTTCAAAAAAGAGGTTCGCCCTTACCGGAACAGGTAAAATCAAGAGAAAACATGCTTACAAAAGTCACATTCTAACGAAGAAGACTAAGAAGAGAAAGAGAAATTTAACTTATTTCTCGATTGTCGACAAATCTAATAACAGTAGTGTTAAACAGTTATTAGGTATGAAGTAATCACTTTTATTAAGCGAGTTTTTTTATAAGATTTTTATTAACCGAATGTTTTTAGCAAGCAAAGTTCATCTTTATGATGGCGCTAACATTCAAAACAGATTAGAATTATGCCTAGATCAGTAAATCATGTTGCTTCAAGAGCAAAGAGAAAAGAAATTTTAAAACTTACGCGTGGTTATTATGGAGCACGCAAAAATGTTTGGACCGTTGCAAAGAACACTTGGGAAAAAGGTTTGACATATGCTTTCCGCGATCGTCGCAATAAGAAGCGTAATTTCCGTGCATTGTGGATTCAGCGTATTAATGCTGCTGCACGCTTGGAAGGTTTCTCATATTCCCGTTTGATGGGAGCTTTGCATTCAGCCGGTGTTGAAATCAATCGCAAGGTTCTTGCAGATTTGGCTGTCAACCATCCTGAGGCTTTCAAAGCTATTGTTGAGAAAGTTAAATAAATGATTTTCATGAAGCTATAAAAGAGCCCTTTAGCGGGGCTCTTTTTTTACGAAAATATTTGGATTTCTCAAAACATCCTATTATCTTTGTATCATAAGACATTGAATGAGTTAAGCCGCACCTTATAGATTGGGAAACTCATCAATTTAGTTTTAATTCCGAGACAAAGCTTTTGTCATTAATGGCGGGCCGCGCCCTTCGGGGTATGCATTGCACAGCGGATTACAAAGATGGCGAAGCGCTCAAATCCTGTCATACGGAGTTTGTTCATATCATGGTGCGGCTTTCTTTAAATATAAGAGGGAAATTCTGATAAGGATTTCCCTTTTTACATATAAAAAAACTGTTTTGAATTCCTTTGACCTCTTTCTGACGGATTTCTCGGATTCGTTTCTCGATTTAGCCATTTTTAAATAAAATCTTATTTGCGAGAGCTTGAAAATAAATAGCAGATAATAAAGAGTTTTGACAGCAGAGGCAATCAATTCAATGTTTTATTGCTATATTTGCAGTCATAAATTCGAGTTTGATAAGATTTAAGATATTATATTATTATGTACAGAACAAGAACTTGTGGCGATTTGCGCCACGCTGATGAAGGCTTAGTTGTAACATTGGCAGGTTGGGTACAGCGTATTCGCAAATTGGGTGGAATGACATTTGTTGATATTCGTGACCGCTATGGCATTACGCAATTGGTCTTTGATGAGAAAGACAATGCAGCTCTCTGTGAGAAAGCAAACAAGCTGGGACGTGAGTATGTGATACAGGCTAGAGGTACTGTACGTGAACGTTCGAGCAAAAATGCCAACCTTCCTACCGGAGATATTGAAATTTTAGTATCAGAACTGAATATATTGAATTCATCATTGACGCCGCCATTCACTATAGAAGATGAGAGCGACGGCGGCGATGATTTGCGGATGAAGTATCGTTATCTGGATTTGCGCCGTACGGTTGTACGCAAAAATTTGGAACTTCGCCACAGAATGGCATTCGAAATTCGTAACTATTTAAATGATCTCGGTTTTTTGGAAGTTGAAACGCCTGTATTGGTTAATTCAACACCTGAGGGTGCACGCGATTTTGTTGTACCTTCCCGTATGAATCCGGGGCAATTCTATGCTTTGCCTCAATCGCCGCAGACGTTGAAGCAACTTTTGATGGTTTCGGGTTTTGATCGCTACTTTCAAATAGTAAAGTGTTTCCGCGATGAAGACCTGAGAGCTGACAGGCAGCCGGAATTCACACAGGTTGATTGCGAGATGAGTTTTGTTACTCAGGAGGATGTTATCACGACATTTGAAGGAATGGCTAAACATCTGTTTAAAGCTATACGCAACATAGAAATTAAAGAGGCTTTTCCTCGGATGACTTGGCAAGATGCCATGAAATATTACGGAAGCGATAAACCGGATTTACGTTTTGGCATGAAGATTGTTGAAGTGCAGGATATAATGAAAGGTTATGGTTTTTCAGTATTTGATAATGTTTCCTATATTGGCGGTATATGTGCTGAGGGAGCAGCAAGTTACACTCGCAAGCAAATTGATCAGTTGACTGATTTTGTGAAGCGTTCGCAGGTTGGTGCACAAGGGTTGGTTTATGCTCGCATAGAAGCTGATGGAACTGTAAAATCAAGTGTTGATAAATTTTATTCTCAAGATGTTTTGAAGCAGATGAAAGAGGCTTTTGCTGCAAAACCTGGTGACTTGATTTTAATCCTTTGTGGTAACGATGCAATGAAGGTTCGGAAACAATTGAACGAATTGCGCTTGGAAATGGGGAATAGACTGGGTTTCCGCGATAAGAATAAGTTTAGTTGTTTATGGGTTATTGATTTTCCATTATTGGAATGGAATGAGGAAGATCAACGATTTTATGCAATGCATCACCCGTTTACTTCGCCTAATCCTGAAGATATTCCATTGCTGGATACCGATCCGGGAGCTGTACGTGCCTGGGCGTACGATATGGTAATCAATGGTGTTGAAGTAGGAGGAGGTTCGATTCGTATTCACGATAGTAATTTGCAGGATAAGATGTTTCGCGTACTTGGATTTACGGAAGAACGTGCTCAGTCTCAGTTTGGCTTCCTGATGAATGCATTTAAATATGGGGCTCCGCCTCACGGAGGTTTGGCTTATGGCTTGGATCGTTGGGTTTCATTATTTGCGGGGTTGGATTCAATTCGAGATTGTATTGCATTTCCGAAGAACAACTCCGGTCGTGATGTGATGCTTGACGCACCTTCGGACCTTGAACCCGGGCAACTGGAAGAATTGAGTATCAAAGTAGATATCAAAAATTAATGATCAAGATAAAGGATATATTGAGAGAAATAGAGCGTTATGCTCCGCTTCCTTTGCAGGAAAATTTTGATAACGCAGGCGTTCAGGTTGGCGATGTCAACCAGTTCGCAAGTGGCGCGTTGCTTTGCCTGGATGTAACGGAGGCTGTGATTGACGAGGCTATTGAAAAGGACTGTAATCTGATTATCTCTCATCATCCTTTAGCTTTCAGAGCATTTAAGTCGTTAACAGGTTCTACATATATAGAACGTTGTATGATAAAAGCTTGCAAGGAGAATATAGTGGTATATGCTGCACATACAAACTTGGATAATGTGGTAGGTGGCGTGAATTATCGTTTGGCGGAATTGATAGGCTTGCAGAATGTACGCATTTTAAGCCCTCAAAAGAATGCATTACTGAAACTAGTTACTTTTGTCCCAGAGAAATATGCAGAATTAGTTAGAACTACATTGTTTAATTCAGGTGCAGGATGTATAGGTAATTATGATTCGAGCAGCTACAATTTGAAAGGTGAAGGCACGTTCAGGGCGGGAGAGAATTGTCATCCGTTCTGTGGTGAAATAGGTGAATTGCATGTTGAAAACGAAGTTCGCATCGAGACAGTTCTTCCAGCCTATAAGATGTCTGATGTGAAGCAAGCGCTACTCTCAGCTCATCCTTATGAGGAACCGGTTTATGATTTTTATCCATTGAATAATCAGTGGGAGCAGGCCGGCTCCGGCATAGTGGGTGAATTGCCGGAAAGCGAAGAAGAATTAAACTTCCTGCAGCGTATAAAGGAATTGTTGAATATTGAATGTGTAAAATACTCAACGATAATAGGCAAACCAATACGAGAAGTGGCTATTTGCAGTGGCAGTGGCGCATTTTTGATTAAAGATGCAATTAATTATGGTGCAGATATTTTTATTACAGGCGAAGCCAAATACAATGATTTCTATGATGTCGAAGATCGCATTTTGTTAGCAGTTATTGGTCATTACGAAAGTGAAGTTTGTACAAAAGAAATTTTTTGCAATATTATATCGAAAAGATTTCCTAACTTTGCCTTGCATTTTTCGAAAGTTAATACAAACCCGGTAAAATATTTATAAGATGGCTACAGATAAACAACCAGCAGAGAAAGAAATTACAGTTGAAGAAAAGCTTTCAACTTTATATCAACTTCAGACAATGATGACTGAAATTGATAAGATTAAAACACTTCGGGGCGAACTTCCATTGGAAGTACAGGATCTTGAAGATGAAATTGCTGGCCTAGAAACACGCCTTCAAAACTATCAGTCTGAGATTCAAAACAATAACGAAGCAGTTGTTGATGAGAAACATAAGATGGCTGAATCAACCAGTCTGATTGATAAGTATAAGGCACAACTGGACAATGTTCGAAACAATCGAGAGTTTGATAACTTAACTAAAGAAGTAGAGTATCAAGGCTTAGAGATTGAGTTTTCTGAAAAAAAAATTCGTGAATATGGCGAAGCAAATGAACAAAAGAAAAAAGAGATTGCAGAACTGAAAGAGAGACTTGATGGGCGAAAAGCTGATTTGACTCAAAAAAAAGGTGAATTGGAACAGATAATTGCCGAAACCAAACAAGACGAAGAAAAATTGCGCGATAAAGTAAAAAAACTGGAAGCGATGATCGAACCACGACTCCTTACTGCTTTTAAGCGTATCCGTAAGGGAGCACGCAATGGTTTGGCTGTCGTTTATGTTCAGAGAGGTGCATGTGGTGGTTGCTTTAATAAAATTCCACCTCAGAAACAATTGGATATTAAAATGCGCAAGAAAATTATCGTTTGTGAATATTGTGGTCGAATCTTAATTGATCCTGAATTAGCTGGCGTAGAAGAGTAAAGAATGCTTGACGTTGTCCGTGCGTATATAGAAAAAAATAATCTACTTACAAAAGACCGACTTGTATTGGTAGGTGTAAGCGGAGGAGCGGATTCAATAGCCCTGCTTACTGTTTTGGTGAAGTTGGGCTATTCTTGTTTTGCTTTGCATTGTAATTTTCATCTCAGAGGTGAGGAGTCTATGCGTGATGAACATTTTACTGAAGAATATGTTCATTCATTGAAAATCCCTTATTCAAAAGTGGATTTTGAAACCCAACAGTATGCTGATTATCATCATCTCTCGATAGAAATGGCGGCTCGAGAATTGCGATACGAATGGTTTGAAAAGAAACGTATCGAAATGAATGCGCAAGCTATTGCGATTGCACATCATCAAAATGATAATGTGGAAACGTTTTTGCTGAACTTGATTCGTGGAACCGGTATACGTGGCTTATGCGGCATTCGTCCAAAGAATGGATATATTGTACGTCCTTTATTGGCTGTTAGCAAGAGTGATATTATTGAGTGGCTTAGTTCTCAAAATATATCATATATAACAGATAGTACAAATTTTTCTGATGCATATACTCGTAATTTTATACGTCTTCGAATCCTTCCTTTATTGGAAAAAATAAACCCTTCTGTCAGGACTGCTATTTTGTGTACATCAGATAATTTGAGTTCTGTGAGTTCTATTTATGAATACTTTATTCAAGATGCAAAAAGACTAGTGATGGAATCAGAAGATAAGATATCAATTGGTAAATTGTTGCAATTACCTTCTTCTGATACTATTTTGTATGAACTATTAAAGCCATATGGTTTTTCAGCTGCAATTAGTAATAAAATCTGGTCTTCACTTAAAGGTGAATCAGGAAAAATATTTTATTCGCGTAATTATAAGGTGCTTAAAGACCGTGAATATCTTTTTCTTTTGGAAATAAAAGAGGATTTAATTCAGGAATACAGTTTAAATATTCAGGATAATTGTTGGAAGGGTCCTATTTCCTTATCTTTTACTATTACAGATTATATCAAAGATTTTCAAATAAGCAGAGATAAACAAGTGGCAACATTTGATTATGATAAATTATCATTCCCTCTCGTATTAAGAAAATGGAAAGATGGAGACTGGTTCATTCCATTTGGCATGAAAGGAAAGAAAAAGCTAAGCGATTATTTTTCAGACCACAAGTTTAGTTTGTTTGATAAAGAGAGAACATGGCTTCTATGCAGCAATAATCAAATCATTTGGATAGTGGGTGAGAGGATAGATAATCGTTTTATTATAGGAAAGATGACAAAAAAGATTTTAGTTATGAATTTTTTGAGATAAAAGATATTGGAAGACAAAAAAAAAAATTACCTTTGCACCGTATTACTCCGCAGGGATGCATCACAAAAATTAAATGTATTGATGTATAATCTGATGTTTTCAATAAACATATAATTTAATAATAATCAAATTAAAGATATAATTCATGTTTTCACGTGTATTATAAATCTTTTCATGCAATATTTATTTACTTCTCAATATGCAGAAATATAACATAATTGAACTAAATGAAAAACTCCTTCCTGAATTGCAAAGTATAGCGGAAGAGTTAGGTATAAAAAAAATAAGTTCTCTAAGAAAAGATGAACTTGTATATAGAATACTTGATGAGCAAGCTATCTCAATTGCAGGTAAGCAAGTAGAAAAGGAAAGCAAGAAAGAAAAACAAGTTAAGCAGAAAAAGGGACCTGGGCCGCAAGTGAATACTCCAAACAATGTAAGTGCTGGCACCAATAAAGGATCTATTGCTGCTCCTTTTCCAGTAGACGCTTCTCCTAAAGCAGAAAAGCCGGTGCAGTCGACAAAAAAACGTCGGAATCGTATAGAAAAGAAAGATAAAGTTCTTTCGGAAAAGGCTTCACAAGATATTAAACCAAACCTAGTTAATGCTAAATCAGAGGCAAATGTAGCTTCTAATAATAACCAGGCGAATAAAGTTACTCCGTCGAATACATCTGATGTAGGTTCCAAAAATCAGCCTCTTGAAAATAAAAAAGTAAATGTGCCGGCTGCAACAGAAAAATTGGAATTATCTGCTAAGCCTGAAACTGTCAAAAATGAAGTCGGAATATCTAAACCAACAAACTATCCAAAAGAAGTTGTTAAATCTATACTTCCACCGGTTGTGGCTGATTATGAATTAAATGATTTGCCAGAAGAAGATCTTTCAGATAGTCCGATCGAACCTTATGAAACAGAAGTTACACCGCCTGTCATTCCTCCGGTAGCAGCGGATGGGGAAGAGCCTAAGCGAGTCGTATTCAGGCATCCAGATACAAAGTCGGTTCTTGATCAGCTTTTTCCGATAATACCATCTTCAACGAAAGCTGAATCTAAAGTACAAAATGAATCCAACAATACAAGTCCGCAACCGACAAGTCATTCAAACAGCAATCGTTCATCCAACCATAGTAATCAAAAAAATAGTCAAAATGCACCTTCTTCTCAAGAAAAAAAGTATGATTTTGATGGCATTTTGAATGGAACGGGTGTGTTGGATAT
>JALNVG010000026.1 GCA_023227685.1 Bacteroidaceae bacterium | reverse complement strand
GCAAATATACGCAATTCAGTATTCAACTGTTTCTTGTTTTTCAGCTCAAATCTCTCCTCAGGTTTCAAATAAGTATTAAGTTTTTCTATGAAATCAGGATAGATATTAAGAAAAGTATTGTCGAAGTTATTATAAAAATCAGCCAATTGATCATCAATGAAAGTACTTGACCGTAAAGAACTAATAAGGGTTGCCTTATCTTGATTTACCGCTGTTTTGATAAGCAAATGCAGAAGCTCTTCTGTACTTTCAATATATTTGGAACAATGATTGATATATTGAGTGATATATTCAACTTTGATATTATTACTCTCAATTAAATCATTATTTAGTTTATCTTTTTTTTCAATCGTCTGTTGTAACTCTCTATTTATTTGCTCCAAATGAGAATTCATTTCTTTCAGGTATCGGCGCACTTTTTCCAATTCCTGTTTTTTATGATAAGAAAAATAAAGAGAATAAATAAGAATACATGAAAGAACTACAAGTATACAAATCAGAATTCGATATCGCGTATTTTTCTTTTCTATGTAATTCTGATAAGCCGTTGTTATTGTTGCCATTTGTTGAGTAACTTCAATCTGTCGTAACCTCGATTTACTTTTTATCGCATTACCCAAACTAACCTGTAGATAACGATTGGCACGTTTCAAGTCACCTTCTTTAAATAAAATAGAGGATAACATCCACAAAGATGATGTTTCTTTTATCGATTTTTTAATATCGGAAATAGCGGACATGGCATAATAATATTTAGCCTCCTCAATCACACCTTCCTTCTCATAACTTTGAGCTAGAGAATTCGCATATAACCGAATCATATCATCATTCTGTTTCAACTTTTTGAGATGCGCATTCATGTATCTAATCGCTTCTTTATAACGTCCTTCCATTCTCAATTTATCACCCACGGATAATTCATAGATATATATATTATTTTTTTTAGCATATTGACTAGTTGAATCCCTATACAAATAACATTTCTCCAGATTGTATTTTTTTATTTCCGGAAATACACTACAATAAGATGCTTTTAAATAATAGAAAGAATTAAGTGTAGAATAATATTTAGCTCGTAATGACTTTGGAAGATTCCGTAGTACCTTATCCAATATTTTTTTTGCATCACTAAACAAACTAACATAAGAATACCAATTGGCGAGATCAATAAGAGATTCTGCGATATATGAATTTTTGTTCAATTGATACGCAATTTTAATCCGTAAATCGATATATTTCTTACATGAATCCGAATTATACTTAAAATAATCGTCTTGCAAAAATCCATAAACTTTAAATAACTGCTCCGGATTATTTTTCTCTAATGAAATTAAATGTTTGTGTTGTTCGATAATCTTCTCCTTTTGCCCGTTATATACATCAATGCTATCTATCGTCAAGTCTAAATTCCTGAGAATTGAATTTATATCGACTGGTGGCCTACTTGCAAAAACATTGATGGCTGTAATTAATAAAAAGCCAATATAAAGAAAACGTTTTTTACTATTATCCATTTATTTTTAGCCTGAATTATTTATTCTAAAGAAGAAGAGTTCTATCTTTCATAATAAAAGATCTATAATCTTGAATGTACTAAATAAAAGTATATACAAAGAATATTTTCTACGCAAAAGTAACAATAGTTTATCAAACAAGTACAATATTAACTTGCTATTTTCATTTTCTTATTAGAGAGAACCCACATTCCGATAAAAGTGAAAGCCCCATTCAACATGAGTAATTCATAGCCGAACTGATATCCCCACCACAGTCTGAACAACAAGCTGATAAAATAACAGAATATAGGCGAAACGACAGCAATGGCAGGCACCCATTTGTCTTTCGTGGTACGATGAGTAAAAAGTCCGAAGGCAAACATACCCAATAACGGACCATAAGTATAAGAAGCTATGATATATATAGCATCAATAACACTTTTGCTATTGAGCATATTGACTAAACAAATAAAACCGGCTAACAGAATAGAAAGTAGAATATGAACTTTTAATCTTTTATGCCGCGCAATCTCTTCGGTATCTTTTCCAATATGTAATAAGTCAACGCAAACACTGGTTGTCATAGCTGTTAAGGCTGAATCCGAATTGCTGAATGCGGCAGCTATTACGCCGATAGTAAAAAGTACAAGTACTGTTTCGCCCAAATAACCGTTAGCAGCAAACATCGGCAAAATATTGTCACTCACCACGGGAAGAGTCATGCCAGTCTTTTGTGCCAAAACAAGTAAAAGTATGCCCAGACAAAGAAATAAAAAATTAAGTGGTATAAAAGCAAAGCCATAACAATACATATTCTTTTGTGCTTCCTTTAAATTACGGCAAGAAAGGTTTTTTTGCATCATATCCTGATCAAGTCCTGTCATAACGATGACAATAAATATACCACTGAAAAATTGCTTAAAAAAATTCTGACGTGAAGCCCAGTCGTCAAAAACAAAAATACGACTATGAGAATCTTCACTGATTGTTTGTACGATACCCGTAAAACTAAGATCTAACTGATGAATGGTAATAAAAATAATACAAATAAGAGTTATAACAATACAAAATGTCTGCAAGGCATCCGTCCAAACAATGGTTTTGATACCACTCTTGTGTGTATAAATCCAAACCAAAGCAACTGATCCTACTGCTATTACCCAAAAAGGAATATTCATACCACGAAAGACAAAAGTATAAAGAATCTGGCAAATCAAATAAAGTTTGACTGCAGTTCCCAACATGCGTGAGAGCAAAAAGAAAAAAGATCCTGTCTTATAAGTATGTGGTCCGAAACGTGTATTTAGATATTCGTAGATACTTGTGAGATGAAGCCTGTAATATAGGGGCAAAAGAATAAGAGCTACAGCCAGGTAACCGAAAAAGAAACCGAATACTGCCTGCATATAGGTCATATCAAATTGACGAACCATACCAGGAACGGAAACAAATGTAACACCTGAGATAGAAGCGCCAATCATTCCAAAGGCTACTACAAACCAAGGGGATTTATTTTCTCCCTTAAAAAAAGCAGCATTCGATTTGCTTTTTTTACTTGTGATACGGGCGATAATAAGTAATGTCGTAAAATAACAAACAATAGTAATTAAAATCATATTCATCCGGCAAAGATAATTCTTTTTTATAATTATCGTTGAATGACACGGCTTCTATAAATAATCTACAGGAAAAAACATAACAAAGGGGACTGCACATACAGACATCTTGTCAGCAAAAGCTACAAGCATACTGATTTTTTGACAGTAAACATGGATTGGCAAATCTTTTGAGCTCTGATATTTGTTATTAATAATGAAGAACAAAAAAAGGAGAACAAAAAAATGAATTTTGATAATTTCACAATAAAATCACAGGAAGTCGTTCAAGAAGCGATAAGCCTGGTACAAGGCAAAGGTCAACAAATCATTGAACCGGAACACATACTCAAAGGAGTAATGAATAAAGGTGAAAACGTAACTAATTACATTTTCCAGAAACTTGGGATAAATACACAACAAGTTACTACTGTTTTGAATTAGCAAATTGATTCTCTACCCAAAGTCTCGGGCGGACAACCTTATTTAAGCAAAGACACAAACGATATTATTCAAAAAGCCATACAGTATTCTAAAGAAATGGGCGACGAGTTTGTTTCCGTAGAACATTTATTATTGGCTTTGTTAAACATAAAGAGTACAGCCTCAAGCATCTTGAAAGATGCCGGAATGACCGAAAAAGAGTTACGAACAGCTATTCAAGAATTGCGAAAAGGAGAAAAAGTGACTTCTCAATCAAGTGAAGACAATTATCAGTCGCTGGAGAAGTATGCCATCAATCTGAATGAAGCAGCCCGAAGCGGTAAACTTGATCCGGTAATCGGTCGTGATGAGGAAATCCGCAGGGTACTTCAGATACTGAGCCGACGTACCAAAAACAATCCGATTTTGATAGGCGAACCGGGAACAGGAAAAACAGCCATCGTAGAAGGATTGGCACACAGAATTCTCCGTGGTGACGTGCCCGAGAACTTAAAGAACAAACAAGTTTATTCTTTGGATATGGGTGCTTTAATTGCCGGTGCCAAATATAAAGGAGAGTTTGAGGAGCGATTAAAATCAGTCATCAATGAAGTAAAGAAGGCCGAAGGTAACGTCATCTTATTTATTGATGAAATACATACACTAGTCGGAGCTGGTCAAAGCGAAGGTGCGATGGATGCCGCCAATATTTTGAAACCGGCTTTGTCAAGAGGCGAATTGAGGGTTATCGGTGCCACCACGTTAGATGAATATCAAAAATATTTCGAAAAAGATAAAGCTTTGGAACGTCGCTTCCAAATTGTACAAGTTGGCGAACCAAGCACCATCGACACCATTTCTATCCTTCGCGGATTGAAAGAGCGGTACGAAACTCATCATCATGTACGTATTAAAGATGATGCGCTTATCGCCGCTGTTCAACTAAGCGACCGCTATATTACCAACCGTTTCTTACCGGACAAAGCCATAGACCTGATGGATGAGGCTGCTGCCAAATTGCGGATGGAGATTGACTCCGTGCCTGAGTCATTGGATGAAATCATGCGTAAGATCAAACAATTGGAAATTGAACGCGAGGCCATCAAGCGAGAAAATGATATACCGAAACTTCAAGTGATAGCCAAAGATTTGGCAAACTTGAAAGAACAGGAGAAATCGCAAAAAGCCAAATGGCAGAACGAAAAGGACCTGATTGACAAGATTCAACAAAGTAAATCACAGATAGAATCATTAAAATTCGAGGGCGAGAAGGCTGAACGAGAGGGAGATTACGGGAAAGTAGCCGAGATTCGTTACGGCAAACTGCAAGCATTGAATACCGAGATTGAAAATACGCAAAAAGAACTGCACAAGATACAGGGAAATACTGCAATGATAAAAGAAGAAGTTGATGCTGAGGACATCGCCGATGTTGTTTCACGCTGGACAGGTATACCTGTAAACAAAATGCTGCAAAGCGAGCGTGAGAAACTATTACACCTTGAGGAAGAATTGCACAAACGGATTATCGGTCAGGATGAAGCTATTCAAGCTGTAGCCGATGCCGTGAGACGTAGCCGTGCCGGTTTGCAGGATCCGAAACGCCCTATTGGCTCATTCATCTTTCTTGGAACAACCGGTGTAGGAAAAACGGAACTGGCCAAGGCACTTGCGGAATTTTTGTTTGATGATGAATCAATGATGACTCGTATAGATATGAGTGAATATCAGGAAAAGTTCAGCGTTTCGCGTTTAGTCGGAGCACCTCCCGGATATGTTGGCTATGACGAAGGCGGCCAACTAACAGAAGCAATCCGCCGTAAACCATATTCGGTAGTACTCTTTGATGAAATAGAGAAAGCCCACCCTGACGTGTTCAATATTCTTCTGCAAGTTTTGGATGATGGACGGCTGACTGACAACAAGGGACGCGTGGTCAATTTTAAGAATACCATCATTATTATGACTTCTAATCTGGGAAGCTCGTATATTCAAAGTCAAACGGAAAAAATCAATGGTTCAAACAAATCGGAGATTATTGACGAGACGAAAAAGAATGTGATGGAAATGTTGAAGAAAACCATTCGACCGGAATTCCTGAACCGTATAGACGAAACGATTATGTTCCTACCTCTTACTGATAAGGAAATCAGACAAATTGTGAAATTGCAAATCAATAAAGTAAAGAATGAATTGACAGCCAATGGTATAACAATGAATATCACAGATGCGGCTATAGATTTTATCACAAAAGCAGGCTACGATCCTGAATATGGTGCAAGGCCGGTTAAACGAGCTATTCAACACTACATGCTGAATGATTTGTCAAAAAGATTATTGAGTGATGAGATTAACCGGAACCAAACGATTACCATAGACGCCGGAGAACAAGGATTAATCTTCAAGAACTAGTCTACCGGCTATTCCTTTACATTTCTACATAAATCTCCCCTTGACTTTTTTGCAGTCAAGGGGAGATTTTTTATTATATTAATATCTTATTCGGCTGTTTTCTCGGAATCGTCAGCAACAACCTTTTCTGTTTCTTCCTCACCTTCTTTTGTCTCTTCTTCTTCAAAATCGGTAATACCGTTCGTGATAAGAATATTATACCAAGAAACTAATTTTTTAATATCGGAGAGATAGACTCTTCCGCGATCGAAATTAGGTAAAAGTTCATTCATATAAGCAAAGAGTTCCTCTTTAGTAGCTATCTTAGGATCAATTGTGGCAACGGCACCGTTTTCTTTTTCCTTCATCGTATTTAGCACTTTTTTCAAAGGCACCTCGTCACTATCTGTAAACATGGCAATATCACCCAAAGAAATTACCTTCTCATTACCGTAAACCGGTGAACGTCTTTTATCGGGTGTAATAGACTCAACTATCAACATATTTCTTCCTTTAGAAACGAGTTTATACAATCCGGGCTTACCGGAAATAGACAAAATAGTTTTTAACATTATGATTGTTCTTTATTTATTAATAAAAAATTTAACTGCAATATTAGTCATTTTTCTTCAATAAAAGAGAAATGAGTTCTAAAATTTGAGGAATCAACGGCGAATCTTCATTATTATTAATAATAAAGTCCGACAACTTGCATTTATCCTCATTACTCATCTGATTTTGGATGCGCTTTTTTATCTGTTCATGCGAAAATCCTTCATGTGCGGAGTCTCTAATTTCAATCCTCTCTTCTCTTAAAATCAAAGGAGAATCAACCATAATCATATAGTCCACTTCCCTTCCAAATCCGGCTTCGAACAAGATGGCAGATTCAATGCCGACAATTCCTTTTTCCGATTGCCGACTGTCGACCCACTTCCGGAAATCCTCCTTTACGATAGGATGGATGACCTGATTAACCTGCTGTATATGATCAGCATTCCCAAAAATATAAGAGCCCAACAAACTTCGGTTGAGGTGCCCGTCATGATAGACATTCTTGCCAACGGTCTTGATTAGAAAAGAACGAATATCAGGATTCGTATCCATCAAACGTTTTGCCTCCGTATCAGAATCATAAACAGGAATGCCCATTATTCTCAATAATGCTGAAACTACGCTCTTCCCGCTTCCTATCCCGCCGGTTATACCTATTTTTATAGCCATATTTCTTCTAAATTACTCATTATTGACGGAAGTAACCTGTTCAATAAGGAAATCAACTTTCGAAGGTTCAATATGAACCTGACTTACTCCATTGGGGATATTTTTCAACTTCACCGTATACTTGTCAGAACTCAAATTCATCAGTTCGTCATACGACACATTCAAATAAAAATTGTCGGCATTAAATTCTTTAAAACGACTCAATTCTACCCGAAAGGTAATACTCACCTTTGAAGGAAAGGCGCGCAATACTTTATCTTCAGGAAAACCAACACCTACAAGAGGCACTTCAACAGTTTTCTCGGTATAAATATCTATTGGCACATTGATTTTGACGGATCGGGGACGAATCTTAACCCCCTTAATATTTATAAGAGACAACTCGGCCCTCACCGTATCCGTGACATTAAACCTGAAATAGTGCTGCGTTCGCACTTCATGAATATTTTTCAAAATATCCGAAGGAGCATAAACATCAACAGAATCTGGTGAAATCATCGTACCAGACACACAATACTGCGATTGCGGAATAATGGCACCGTTAAACTTTACAGGTACTCTCTTGGCCTTGCTCTCAGTATAATAATAGCTAATGGTATCGGGATAAACAGATACGATGGTAGTGGTAGTCCTCAACTGCGAACGCAACATTGAAAAACACTCGGAAGAAAGTACTGACACACGACCATTCTTATTCTGGTCACGGGAAAAAGAGATATCAATAGGATAAAAATCTTGTCCGATCATATAATTAAACAACACCGTACCCTTGTCTTTCAATTTTATTTTCACCTTTTCAGGAGGATTTTCCGTAATCACCACATTGTTGGGGATATTCCTTAATCGGACAGGAACAAAAAACTCTACTTCATACGCATTGTTTAGCGTCTGGAGCAACCAAAAGAGAGCCGAGATAAAAAAGAAAAATAGAAAAAGTAAGAACTCCCTATTTTTTTTACTAAACAGAAAGTCCCTCACTTGTTGGTAAAGTTTTAAACTTACGAATTTAATTTTCCAACGATTGAGCATAAGGCCCTCTTATCAATAATGAAAGCTAAGCTTTCTTGTTGGTTGAAACAGCAATCGGGAAAATGGAATTTTTGTCCACCTTAACTTTTATATTAGAAGCTATTTCAAGAACGACATAATCATCTGCAATTTCTTTAATTGTTCCGTGCATACCACCGGAAGTAATTACAGACTCATTCACCTGAATAGATTTACGAAAATTTGCAATTTCTTTCTGTTTTTTATTCTGGGGACGAATCATAAAGAAATACATGATAGCAAACATTGCGATCAAAAGAATCCACATCATACCACCTCCACTAGGTGAAGTAGCCTGTAAAAATACGGTTAATAAATTCATAATAAATTAATTTTTTGTTGATAACATATATAACTAAAAGTTAGTCTTTAACCAACTTCCCTTCTTTCTTTAATTGGTTTACTATACCATTAAGCGTACCATTAACGAAACTACCACTTTTTGAAGTGCTGTACAACTTGGCTAGTTCCACATATTCATTCAACGACACATTAACGGGTATAGAGGGAAAGCTTAATATCTCAGCCAAAGCAGTCTGCATAACAACTATATCCATAAAAGCTATACGCTTCAATTCCCAGTTCTTCGTATTATCACTAATCAAATGACGATAATAATCGGCATTCAAAATTACACGGCGAAACAAACGACTAGCCAACAAACGATCTTCTTCATCTTTAAATTCAGGAAGCAACTCCTGATGAGCACCATCTTTCTCTTCAAAGCGTTTGATTGTTTTCAAAACAAATGTATCGACAGTTTCCTTATCATCATTCCAATAAAGGCTCTGTTCTTCAAGCAATTTATCTAAAGAATCATTATTAAAGATGAAAGTTTTATACAACTTCCTCCACAACTCACGATCTGCCTCATAAGAGACTTCATCCAAAGCCATATATTCTTTATATATGTCCGATGCGATAATGTTTTCATAGATCTCTTTGATAAAATCCTGATCATTGGTCCATGATTTCTTTTGTACCTTTTGGAACTCAAGCAGTTGAATATTTTCTGCAAGCTGCGCAATGAACTTATTTTCTACAAATCTTACATTCGGATGAAGATCGGCATCCGTTGGTTTCATTTTGGACAGTGCCGTACCTATACGCTTTTCTGCATAATCAGTAATGGAAACCATTAACATCAACAATAAGTTATAAAGGTCGTATGCCTTAGAAATACTGTAAAACAACTCTTTTTCTGCAGCGTCAATATTTTTACTGCCATTTTGATAATAGGCATAAACTATCTGAATAACTTTCAGACGAATGAGAACTCGATTAATCATAATTCCAATATATACTATTTTGTCTATGAGCTGCAAAAGTAGACAATTTTGTTGGTTTTACACAAATTATTATCATTTTTTATTTTAGTATTTCATTCTCTTGCCAATTTATTTTGCCAATTTAAAAAAAATATCCAATTTTGGAACCTATTTACTGATAGTAAAACTTTAAAAAGACATTAAAATGGAAATTAATAAGGAAATCGTTTTCTCCAAATCCGTAAAAGCAGGTAAACGAATCTACTATTTGGATGTGAAAAAGAATCGTAAAGATGAATTGTTTTTAACTATAACTGAAAGTAAAAAAATTATAACCGGTGAAGGCGATGATGTACAAGTAAGTTTTGAAAAACATAAGATCTTTTTATATAAGGAAGACTTTGAGAAATTCACAAATGGACTGACGGAAACCATCAATTATATAAACTCCAATCATACTGAAGACTCTGAAAAATCAGTTACCGATGAGAGTACCTATAATAAGGTTAAAAAAGAAGATGATGACGACGAAATAAAAGGAGATGAGGCAGAAGAAAAGACAGAAACTCCAACTACCGATTCTATTACCAAGGACGGTGACATAAAAATTGACATAGATTTTTAGGCGGTTTATTTTGCAGATAAAAAAATTATCCGTACTTTTGCCGAGCTTTTTGCAACATCGTGTGGGAGCAGACCACATAGTGTAATGGTGAATTAAGCAAAATATCACTTAATTTTAGAGTAACACAAATTAAAAAATGAAGACAATTGAAATTAAAGGAACTGCAAGAACTATTGCAGAACACTCCTCAGACCAGGTTAGAGCCTTGAAAGAAATTCGTAAAAATGGAGGTGTACCCTGCGAACTTTACGGTGGCGCAGGAAATACCCATCTCACAGTAAGTGAAAAGCAATTACACAAATTAGTTTATACACCTGACATTTATATTATTGACTTATATGTAGACGGCAAGAAGGTAAATGTTATTTTAAAAGATATCCAATTTCATCCGGTTAAGGATACGATTCTTCATGTTGATTTTTATGAAATCAACGAATCCAAACCTATCGTAATGGAAGTTCCTTTAAAAATGGAAGGACTAGCTCCGGGTGTTCAAGCTGGTGGTAAATTGTTCATGCAGATTCGTAAACTGAAAATAAGAGCGCTGTATAACGTTATTCCCGAAAGACTTATAATCGATATCAGCAACTTACAATTGGGCAAGAGCATCAAAGTAGGTGAACTCAGTTTTGATAAACTCGAAATTGTCACTCCTAAAGATGCTGTCGTTTGCAGTATTAAGATGACACGTTCGGCTCTTCCTGACGATAGTGCTGCCGCAACTGCTGCAGCTGCTACTACTGCTGAAGCTGCTCCTGAAGCAACAGCCGACAAACCTGCAAAATAAACAAATAAGAAAATCCTTATAGGAATATTTGTCATTTAATTTAAATCGCAGATGATTGCAGATTTTAGCAGATGTTATATCTGTGTAAAGTATGCGTTCATCTGCGTTTCTTTTTTTATTTTTTTGAGATTGATATCTATTATAGAAAAATATGGATAATTTTCTTATCGTAGGGCTAGGTAATATAGGTCCGGAATACCACGAATCAAGGCATAATAGCGGATTCATGGTCGTAGATGCTTTTGTTAAAGCCAACAATGTTCCTCCTTTTATAGACAGGAGATATGGATTTGTCACCTCTTGCTCCATCAAGGGCAGACAGATCATTTTGCTCAAACCTTCAACATTCATGAACCTCAGCGGACTAGCTGTTCGTTATTGGATGAAGGAAGAAAAAATAACATTGGAAAATCTTTTAATCATTGTCGACGATCTGGCTATACCTTTCGGAACATTACGACTCAAAGGCAAAGGTAGCGACGCCGGACACAACGGGTTAAAAAACATAGCCGAAATACTTGGAACACAAAATTATGCACGTCTCCGTTTCGGCATAGGAAATGATTTTCCACGTGGTGGACAGGTGGATTATGTGCTCGGCACTTTTCCAGAAGAAGAACAAAAGATATTAAATGAACGATTGGAAACAGCTGGTGAGATTATCAAAAGTTTCTGTCTGGCGGGTATTGAAATCACAATGAATCAGTTTAATAAAAAATGAAAGAGGCTAGAATAGACAAATGGTTGTGGGCTGCAAGAATTTTCAAGACACGCTCCATAGCATCGGAGGCTTGTAAAAAAGGAAGAATTACAATTGGAGGTAGACAATTGAAGGCTTCTCATATGATAAAAGAAGGAGAAGTCATTCAAGTCAGAAGACCCCCTATCACCTATTCTTTCAAAGTATTGCAAACAATTGAAAAGCGTGTTGGGGCCAAACTAATTCCTCAAATATTAGAAAACGTAACTACCCCCGACCAATATGAATTATTGGAGATGAACAAAATCAGTGGTTTCGTAGACCGCGCAAGAGGCACCGGACGTCCCACAAAAAAGGAACGCCGATGTCTGGATGATTTCACCATTCCCCAAGACTTTGAAAACTTCGACTTCGATAATAATGACGAAGAAGAAACAAATGATGATAATAAAGATAAGATATAGCTATAAATATTTTTTTACAGATTCGATTATCTCCTGATATTCTTTTTCACTCAAATAAATTTTTCCGGGATTCATCAGGAAAGTGCCTCCATAATCAGGGCCACCGATATATTTAGGAGCCAAGTGAAAATGTAGGTGCGACAGCTTATCCGAATAGGCACCGTAATTAATCTTTTCTGGATGAAAAGCCTCACTCATGGCTCGGGTAACACGGGCTACATCAGACATAAAAGCATTACGGTCAACATCATTTAACTCATTCAAATCATTCACATGGTCTTTGTATGCCACTAGGCAACGGCCACGATAAGTTTGTTCCTTAAAAAGAAAGACACGAGAAACACTCAATTGTGCAAATTCAATCATTAAATTGTGCAATGTCTCATTGTTCTGACAATACAGACAATCTTTAGGATCACTTTTCATACTCTTGTTTTTTATTATTTACTAACTGATGAATATTCTTATTCTCTCCGACAACCCACACCAAATCACCCTCTTCAAAAGGGGTATCCACATCCGGAGCAATCAACGGTCCATTTCCACGTTTCACTCCGGCTATCAGACAATGATACTTTTCGCGTATGTTCGATTCTTGCAATGTCTTTCCAAGAAATATAGAATTGGCATCTATGATAAGCTGATGCAAAGTCATTTCTCGCTTCTCATAATCAAGGTTATCAACCAATATTACATCATGCAACATATCATCACTGAACAAGCCTAACTGTTCGTCAGTACCGATCACTTGTATTTTATCCTGTGGGAAAAGTCGGCATGAACCTCCGGGGATATTCAATCTTCTCCTCCCACGAATGATTGAAGCCACATCAACATCATATTTCTGCCTCAACCTCAAGTCTTTCAACGTCTTGCCAGCCCATGCGGATTCAAGAGGAAGAGCAAAAACAGCCAAATGTAAATCCTGAGTCAACAAATGACCTGCATACTCCGGCTTCTTCTTTCCTAAATACTCATCCATTATATCACGTGAACGAAGATTCTGAAAAAATTTCTGTTCAATCAGTACGGAATGTTTTTTCAACTTGTGCGATGAAAGCAAAAAGACCACTACGCCAAAAGTTAATCCTATCAATAGACCAACTGATATACGAAACAAACTGGTAATAACAAAGATAATAAGCCCTGCGGCAATCATGATACGGATAACAATAGTCGACAATAATGGTGCCCGGTTTGTCAGACTCTCCTGCCAAAGTGTGATGAATTCATGAGAATTGAGTTTATTCACCATCATAGAACGCAAGAATGGTGATATCAACAAGATAATGACAACCGCGCTCAACAAAGAAGCTAACATATTCGGTAAATGCAACTGCAATAAAGGTACAAAGAACCTGAAAGACAGTGCAACGATAGATATACTGATGATTGAATAAATAATAGTAGAACGAACAATGGGGACTAATAATCTTCTCCACAAATTCTCCTGATTCACTACCGAACGGGTGCCAAACGTATAACGTTCCATCCTCCTTTTTATATTAGCAGGCAAATGATTATCAACCCACTTGGAAACCGGTTCGGCCACACGAATAAGATAAGGAGTAATAAAAATAGTAATCACGGAAACTGCTACCACAATAGGATAAAGAAACGAACTCGTCACTTTGAGTGAAACACCCAAAGAAGCAATGATAAAAGCAAATTCCCCGATTTGCGTCAAGCTGAAGCCGCACTGAATAGCCATTTTCAATGGACGTCCGGCAAGCACCACACCCACAGTGCCAAAGAATGACTGCCCCAAAATCACCACTATGGTAATAACGGCAATGGGTAAGGCATAAGTAATTATCATAGACGGATCGACCATCATACCTACCGAAACGAAAAAAATAGCCCCGAATAAATCTTTCAAAGGCTTAACTATCCGATCTATGGATTCCGCCTCAATCGTTTCGGCCAAGATAGAGCCCATAATAAAGGCTCCAAAGGCTTGCGAATATCCGAAATTTGAAGCCAGTACCACCATACTGAAACATAAAGCGAGTGAAAAAATCAATAATGTCTCATCATTCATCAGTTTGCGAAAACGTTTCAACAAACCTGGTATCAGATAAATACCTACCACAAACCATAAAATCAAGAAAAAAATCAATTTGCCAATACTCTCAAGCATCTCAGTTCCTTCAAAATTATTACTTATAGCCATGGTCGAAAGCATCACCATCAGCAACACAGCCAACACATCTTCTAAGATAAGGATGCCGAATACCAATCCTGCAAACTGTTTCCTCTGTAGTCCGAGGTCATCAAAAGCTTTATATATAATGGTAGTGGATGACATGGCTATCATTCCTCCGAGAAATATACAATCCATCCGTCCCCATCCGAATGCACTACCTACCGCAATACCCAACAGCATCATCGAAAAGACAATCGTTATCGTTGCAATAATAGCTGTACCGCCTACTTTGATAATTTTCTTGAAGCTAAACTCCAGACCCAAAGCAAACAACAGGAATATCACCCCGATATCCGCCCAAGTTTGTATATTTGCGGTATCAATGACCGAAGGGATAAAAGATAAATGCGGACTTGCCAGAAATCCCGCCACAATATAGCCTAACACGATCGGTTGCTTTAACTTCTTGAAAAGCAATGACATGACTGCTGCGCAACCTAGAATTAATGCAAGGTCAGTTATCAATGTAGGCAAATGTAACATGATTACAGTTTCCTGAATGGAGGTCTTACAACAACTGCTTTCAAGCGCCTACCACGTACAGAAATATATAATTCAGATTTCACCTTGCTATAAGCAGTATTCACATATCCCATACCAATACCGAATTTCATGATTGGAGACATCGTGCCTGAAGTGACCTTACCAATCACCTCACCTACCTCATTTACTATTTCGTAACCTTGACGTGGAATACCACGATCTATCAATTGAAAACAAACCAACTTGCGGGTCACTCCATTCGTCTTTTGTTTTTCCAACATAGCTCGATTTGTAAAGTTCTTGCCTTCGATGAACTTCGTAATCCATCCCAATCCAGCTTCCATAGGAGAAGTCGTATCATCCAAATCATTACCATAAAGACAATAACCCATTTCCAGACGAAGTGTATCACGGGCACCAAGGCCAACAGGTTTAATGCCAAACTCGTTGCCTGCCTCAAACACTGCATTCCATATTTTATCAGCATATTCGGGATAGAAATATAACTCAAAACCACCGGCACCGGTATAACCGGTATTCGACAAAATCACATTCTTCACTCCGGCCAACTCACCTACCTTAAAAGAATAATATGGGATAGCTGAAAGTTTGATATCAGTCAGCTTTTGCAAAGCAAGAATCGCTTTTGGTCCTTGAACAGCCAACTGCGCCATGCGTTCTGAAGAATTTTCCAATTCTGCATTTTCCGTATTGTGAGACACACACCAGCTCCAATCTTTTTCAATATTAGCCGCATTAACCACAAGCAGATACTTTTGCGGTTCAAAATAATAAACCAATAAATCATCTACTATACCACCTGTCTCATTAGGAAAGCAGGTATATTGAGCTTTCCCGGGAACGAGAGCGGCTACATCATTAGATGTAACCTTTTGAAGAAAAGGCAATGCGTGTGGCCCCTTCACCCAAAATTCACCCATATGAGACACATCAAAGACACCAACAGCATGACAAACAGCCAAATGTTCATCAATAATACCTGAATATTCAATTGGCATGTTATAACCCGCAAAATCATGCATCTTTGCACCGAGTGCAATATGTTTATCTGTAAAAGGAGTCGTTTTCATCATTATTATAATTAACTATTAATTACTTTAGGACATACAAGATTATCACCCGTTTATTCGGCAGCAACCAATTCGATAATTTTGGCAACCACCAGCATCGCTTTCTCCATATTAGGTATCGGCAGAAACTCATAACGGCCATGAAAGTTCAATCCTCCGGCAAAAATATTCGGGCAAGGTAACCCTTTGAAAGAAAGTTGTGCACCATCCGTACCACCACGTATAGGTTGGATTTTCGGCTTAACGCCCACTGCCTTCATCGCCTCTACTGCCGTATCTACTACATGCATTATCGGCTCAATCTTTTCACGCATATTATAATATTGGTCATGTATCTCAATAGTAGCCGTATCTTCACCGAATTCGGCATTGATTTTATGAACCAGATGATCAATTTCTTTCTTGCGATTGATGAATTTCGACATATCATGATCACGTATAATATAGGTGAGCTTCGTTTCCTCCACTCCACCTTGCATACTAATCAGATGATAAAAGCCCTCATATCCCTCGGTATGCTCCGGAGTTTCATGGCGAGGCAACATTGTAATAAATTGATTGGCAATGCGAATAGAATTAATCATCTTATGTTTGGCATAACCAGGATGCACATTACGTCCCTTAAATGTGACGGTGGCTACGGCAGCATTGAAATTTTCATATTCCATCTCGCCCAGTTCGCCACCATCCATGGTATAAGCCCATTCACAACCGAACTTCTTTACATCGAATTTATGAGCACCTTCGCCTATCTCCTCATCTGGATTGAAACCTATACGTACCTTACCATGTTTGATTTCGGGATGTTCCATCAAATAGACAGCAGCAGAAACTATTTCGGCGATGCCGGCCTTATCATCGGCTCCCAGCAAAGTCTTACCATTAGTCACAATAAGATCTTCATTAAGATGATCAAGCAATTCGGGAAACTGTGTAGGTGAAAGAATAATCTTCTTTTCTTTGTTGAGCACAATATCCGCCCCATCATAATTCTTGACAATACGCGGTGAGACCTTCTTACCACTCATATCAGGACTGGTATCCATATGCGAAATAAAACCGATAGTCGGTACTTTTTTATCCATATTGGCCGGAAGCGTAGCAAACAGATATCCGTAGGCATCTAACGTAACGTCCTTAAGACCGATAGATTCTAATTCAGATTTTAAATATTGGGCAAATTCCATCTGTCCAGGGGTACTTGGAGTAAGTCTTGTCAATTCATCCGACTGAGTATCAAAACTTACATACTTTAAAAATCGCTCTATTAAAGTCATATTCTTCTATTTTAAGATTGTATTTTATTTCAAATTTAAACACTTTCACTTTCGTCATGTAAAAATAGGAAAAGAGTTGTAAACCGCCAAGTAATTTATAACTCTTTTTTTCGAAATCTACTGATAGTCAACCATTTTGTTATATTCCGCTATCGTAGCAATGTCATATAAAAAAATAAAAGAAAAGATTTAACAGTATTAAAATAATAATATAATTCTAAGAAACCTTTTTTTCTTCTCTTATACTAAACATTTTTTAAATCAACTTGTTAATTTCATACATAGGAAAAGTAAATACATAACTATTTAATTTTTAAATATAAGAAAAATGAAAATTGAAAAGATTAAAGCAAGAGAGATTCTTGATTCAAGAGGCAACCCTACTGTAGAAGTAGATGTCGAGTTGGAATGTGGTATCACCGGACGTGCATCAGTGCCATCGGGCGCATCTACCGGTGAAAATGAAGCCTTGGAACTACGTGACGGAGACAAAAAACGTTATGGCGGCAAAGGCGTTTTAAAAGCTGTTGACAACGTCAATAATATTATCGCCCCGAAACTGATTGGTATGTCATCGCTCGAACAGAGAAAGATAGATAAAACAATGATTGAACTAGATGGAACAAAGACGAAATCAAAACTGGGTGCCAATGCTATCCTCGGCGTTTCGCTTGCCGTAGCCAAAGCTGCCGCCAACTATCTGGAGCTACCGCTTTACCGTTACATCGGCGGAACAAATACATATGTAATGCCAGTGCCGATGATGAATATCATCAATGGAGGTTCACATAGCGACGCTCCGATTGCTTTTCAGGAATTTTTGATTCGTCCCATCGGTGCTTGCTGTTTTAAAGAAGGCTTACGCATGGGTGCTGAAGTTTTTCACGCCTTGAAAAAAGTATTGAAAGATCGCAAATTGAGTACGGCCGTTGGCGACGAAGGTGGATTCGCACCAAACTTTGAAGGTACCGAAGATGCCCTCAATTCCATCATTGCCGGAATTAAAGGTGCTGGATATGTTCCGGGTAAGGATGTTACTATCGGCATTGATTGCGCTTCATCCGAATTTTATCATGACGGTATTTATGATTATTCCGTATTTGAAGGCCCTAAAGGCATTAAATGTACGGCAGACCAACAGATTGATTATCTGGAGGAGTTAATCAATAAATACCCTATCGATTCTATAGAAGATGGTATGAGTGAATCCGATTGGGACGGTTGGAAGAAACAAACCGATCGCCTGGGCAAACGCATCCAACTGATTGGCGATGATCTTTTTGTGACCAATGTAAACTATCTGGCAAAAGGTATTAAAGAAGGTTGTGCCAACTCTATCCTGATTAAGGTTAACCAAATCGGTTCTCTTTCTGAAACATTGGATGCCATTGAGATGGCCCACCGTCACGGATATACCACCGTCACATCTCATCGTTCCGGTGAAACTGAAGATACGACAATTGCCGATATCGCCGTTGCAACAAACAGTGGACAGATCAAGACCGGTTCAATGAGCCGCACTGACCGCCTGGCCAAATATAACCAATTACTCCGCATCGAAGAAGAATTGGGCGACACGGCCGTTTATGGCTACAAACGTATCAAATAGACAAATACAAAAGCTAAACTTATATTAATAATATCCCCTGCAACTTAAAAGAAAGTTGCAGGGGATATTTTATTCTATAAATCATTGATTAAATGAAATAGCGTTCCGATTTAAATAATCGGAACGCTATTCATATGAGCCTCTTGTCGGATTTGAACCAACGACCCCGAGATTACAAATCACGTGCTCTGGCCAACTGAGCTAAAGAGGCGGGTGGGTAAGCTATCTACATCGCGCCGCTACAACCAACTACCTTTGCTGCGATCAAGCCCTGGAGGATTCGAAGGGAGCTGACCGTGTAGGACTTACCCATTTTGCGATTGCAAAGGTAATACTTTTATTTTAACCTCCAATTAAAAATCATACTTTTTTCCTTTTAATCACCGATTATTAACAGTAAAAGTCGACTAAAGAAAAAGAATTGCAATCAGAATAGAATCAAACCGAAATTTTAAATAAATAAATAAACTTATTCATCATTTACTAACTTTTACATCGAAAAATTCCTCTACAAATAGATATTATTTATACCTTTGTACTTTAAACAATAGACATTATGACAGAAAGCAGAGCATACTTGCAAAAATACGCCATGAAATATGGCACATATATGGGAATATTCTGGATCGTGAAGTTCATACTATTTCCTTTAGGATTTACCCAGCCCATACTTTCCCTCCTATTTATCATACTCACTTTGGGTGTTCCGTTCCTAGCCTATTTTTTAGTAAAAAAATATCGTGAAGAGGCATGTGGCGGATACATCCGTTTCACACACGCATTGGTCTTTACTATTTTTATGTTTATGTTTGCTTCACTTCT
>JALNVG010000025.1 GCA_023227685.1 Bacteroidaceae bacterium | reverse complement strand
TGAATGTTCTTTTTCATTTTTTAATATTCGTCTTTTATCTTCTATCCGGAAAATCATCCAGTATCCAACAGGAATCATCGTAATGATAAAGAACATAGAGATTATAGTACCGAAGCAAACAACGATACCCATTGGCCCCCATAGCGGGGTATTGGCGATAACCATCGGTATTACGCCCATTGAAGCAGCAGCGCTTGTTAGGAATATCGGGCGCATCCTTCGCTCTGCGGCTTGTAAGGCAGCATGCTTAGCGCTCATGCGATGTTTGATTCGCAATTCTTCGGCATAATCAATCATTATTATTCCATTACGAACAATAATACCCATTAAGGAGACAATGCCAAGAATACTTGTCAGGCTTATGGCTTGTCCCATAATTGCAACTCCTGTGGCGGCTCCCAATAAAGAAAAAAGTAGCGAGTACATAATAAGCAATGATAGTCGGATATCTTTGAAGTGAAATATCAGGATCATGAAAATAATCATTATTGCGATAATGAGTCCTTCAACAATTTGTGGTTGTGTTTCGTTATCTGATTCACGTTGTCCACCTATAGACATTTTAATTCCGGCAGGAAGTTGGATGTTTGCTTTTAATTCGTTAATTGTTTTATCGGTAATCTGATTCAAGTTTTTGTTTCTCACAATATCCGAAAAGATGGATACGGTACGAACTCCGTTACGTCTTACAATCTGTCCGTAGGTCCAATCGGGCTTGGTTTCTGCTATTTGTCTGAGTGGTACGTTTATTCCCGGAATGATGCCGCTAACTGTGGCATTCTTCAGGTCTTCAGGTGTTTGCATACCGGCATGACTATCTTTTAGCATTACTTTTATCGGATAGTCACCTTCCCAAACCGTGGTCAGAGGTAAACCTGATCCAAACCTCGTAGCTAGATTTATGGATAGTAAGGACTTATTGATGCCGATTTGATTGGCTTCCACATCATTCATCATTACATCAATGCCGGGAGTGTTGCCTTCGAAACTACTGCGAACAAGCAATAGATCAGGATCCTTACGCATGATTCTCATTGCAGAATCTGCTATTTGATGTAATTGTTTCAGATTATCGCCTGAGTAACGGATTTCAATGGGAGAAGTAGCCTCCGAATATTCGAGTTGTTTAAAGCGTACTTTAGCCTCGGAAAAATAGTTTGTATATAGTGGTGTGTATTTATCGAGTAATTCAACTGTCGCGTTTTTGTCGGTCGTATTAACGATGAATTGTGCAAAATTACTTCCTCCGATTTGTGGAGCATAAGAAGTTTGGAATCGGGGAGAGCCCGATCCGTAGAAAGTAGTAATACTGATCACCCGTTTGTCTTTTCGTAATAGTTGTCCTAAACTGTCGGCTACTTGTTCTGTTCGTTCTATTGCTGTTCCTGTAGGAAGATAAATCTCTACGGCAAACTGATCTCGTTCGGCTACGGGTAATAATTTTTGTGGTTGTATGCTGAAAAGCCAAGCTCCGAAAATAATAGATACTACGCCTACAGCTAAAGTGACAAACGGATGTTTGAAACATACGGTGATGAGTTTGTTATAATAGGTTTGAATTATTTCAAGAACTGTTTTTCTCTGTTTTTTGTCAGGTTCTTTTTTCAATCCTTTTTTGATAAAAGTGAACTGCATGATAGGAGTGACGAATACGGCAATAAGCAGTGAAGTGCCTAACACGATGCAGACACTTACAGGAAACCATTTTACAAAGTCTTTAAATATTCCGGTTAGCGTAATGAGGAAAGGGAAGAAAGTGATGGATATGGCCAAAGTAGCACTGAATATAGAGAGGAAAAACTCTTTGGCGGCATAAGAAGCGGCATGCCATCGACTCATTCCGTTGTCTATACATTCAATATAACAATCGATGATGACAATAGAATTATCCACAATCATACCCAATGTGACGATTAGTGCAGCTAATGTAACGGTGTTCAGTTCGATGCCGCATGCATAAAAAATGCCCAAAGATATGAATATCGTAATTGGAATCGTGCTGGCAGCTACACTGGCTACTCTTATCGGCAATAGCAGCATGATGACAATAATGACAGCGACGATGGAGATGAGCAGCTCTTCGAGAAAGTTAATGATGGAATCATTGACCACCTTACTTTGGTCGGTAATAGGATAAATCGTTACATCATTTGGTAATGTATCTTTAAAATCTTTAATTATTTTTTTTACGTCTTTACCGAAATGAACAATATTATTACCGTCATTCATCTCTAGCGACAATACGATGCACTTCTTTCCATTATTTTTGATAAATGATGATGGATCCGGATATTCACGCTTGATAGTGGCAATATCACGTAGGCGAATGGTATTTCCTTTCGGATCGGAATAGACAATTTGATTGGCCACTCCATTTTCCGTGCTCATCGAAGAACGCAAATGAATAGGACGTACGGTATTTTTGTCGTCTACGGAGCCATTGATGATAGTCATTCCCTGAGAGGAGAGTGTGGCTAGTAGAGTGGCTGTGTTCAATCCGTAATTTGCTAATCTGTCACGGTCAATGTAAACACCTATTTGTTCTTTTTGTTCTCCATATACCCGAAGATTTGCCACAGCTGGAATTGTGCGAAGATTGTCTTCGAGGTCCGTCATATAGTTATGGAGTTCGCGGTAAGTTTTGTCCTTACTTTCAAGAGTGATAAGTAGTGCAGAGGTATTGCCGAAATCATCATTGGCTATTAGGGCGAGTACGCCGGTAGGTAATGATGATTTAAACTGATTCATGCGAATTTTGAATTTACTCCAAAATTCATCTTTGTTTTTTACGTTATTGTTCAGTTCCACATAGACAATACATAAGCCGTCTTTGCTTTGTGAATAGGTCTTTTTCTTTTTAATTTCTTTAAATCCCCAAAGGAATGTTTCGAGTGGCTTGGTCAATTGTTCTTCAACTTCGGAAGAATTTGCGCCAGGATAAATGCCGACGACTACTCCCTGGCGGACGGTAAAAGTTGGGAATTCGTTTTTCGGCATTTTAATTAGTGAATATATGCCGAAGATTACAAAACTCACAAGCAGTAACACCATGATGTAACGATGGTGCATCACGCTTTCTATTATTCCCTGATGCCTATTCTTACTCATGATTCTTTGATTTTTGTTCCCTCACTTACTTTATCTTGTCCCTCAATAATGACTTTATCGCCATTGTTAAGTCCGGCAGTTACGATGACGCCTTGTTTGTTGACTTCATTGGTCAAAACTACGCGTTTGGTTGCTTGCGATTTTTGTAAGAGCCATACGAAATGTGAGCCGTCATTATCAAGCATCACCGCTTCTTGGGGTATGATAAAGGTATTGGCTTGGCCATTCGTATTGATGGATGCACTGCAAACCATACCCGGAAGTAAAGCATAATCAGAATTATTCAGTACCAATTTGACTGGATAAGTGTGGCTCAAAGGGTTTGCCTGTACACCTTTTTCTTTAATTTTACCGGTAAATTGTTTTTTGTCAAGGGCCGAAACTGTGAAAGAAACTGCTTGCCCTATTTTTAACTTGGATATTTCTTGTTCGGGAATGGAAAGTTTGACATAAATTTGATTGATTTTTACCAATTTAAAGCAAGGCATAGCTGGTATTACGTAATTTCCGGCATCCACACTGCGTTGGGCGATATATCCTGCAAATGGTGCTCTTAGTACGCAGTCGTTCAATGCTTTTTTTGCTATTTGCTCTGATGCCTGAGCTTGCGCCAGTTTTGTTTGAATCTCTACATATTTGATTTCCGGAAGGCTACCTTTTTTATATAGGGAGCTTAGTCTGTTATAAGCATCTAGTGCTTGTTTTAAGGCTGATTTGGCGATTTCGTAGGTGTTATTGGTAGATGTTTTATCAATTACTGCCAGAGCCTGATTCTTTTTAACCTTTGCTCCCTCATCTACAAGAACTTGTGATACTGTGCCTATGTTTGAGAAACTAAGCATGGATCCATACGATTCCTCAATTGTTCCTACATAACTACGATTGCCCGCTGCTGTAGTAGGTTCAACCGAAAGAGTTTTAACAGCGATGGGTTCGATTTCTGTGTTTGTCTTTTTATTGGAGCAGCCAACTAATATAAGAAGTGCGGTTCCTAAAATAAAACATTTCTTTATTACCATAATCAGATTTTATTTATTTCTTAATTCAACCAATTGTTAATATAAAGATCAATAGGCCTTTTTTTCGCATTGAAAATTATATTTTCTTTTTCTTCTGCAAAGTTCTTGCATTTTTCGGTATGATAAAAGGTTTTTTCGTATTTATAGTTGGTCTAATAGTCGTATTTTGTATGTATCAAAGAAAAGATTGATTATATTTGCGATAACTTGATAAAAAGAACAATGGAACAATTAGAAAAGAAACTTAGTTTATTTAAAAGTTATCAGTTTCTTGGTGATGATTTTGTAATAATTAGGGGATTAAATTACAAAAACATTAAATTGCCTATACCTATAGAAAATAGTGCATTTTGTGTTTGTACGAAAGGAATGGTTAATTTAGATATTAATCAGAAATCTTTTACGGTTTTGCCAAAAGATCTTGTGATAATGCCGGAGAAGTCTATTGTTAAAATGAAGGGCATTTCTGATGATTTTGATGGTTGTTTTATCTCTTTTTCAGAAAAATTCAGTCACGAGGTAGTTTCACAGAATATTCCGCAACTGGTTAATATGATTATTTATGTTAGTGAAAATTTAGTAATTCATCTTGAGGATTCCAATTATCAATATATTTTGAAATATCTCGATTTTATTTGGCAGTTTATGGAACAAAAGGAGACTGTTTTTAAAAGAGAAGAATTGAAGCATATGATTATTGCGATGTCCTTTTGCCTTTATGGGTTGGTTCCTTTAAACATAAAAGGAGGACACCTCAATCAGACGCGGCAAGATGAAATAGTTGAACAATTTCTTAAAGATGCCAATTCTCATTTT
Source organism: Bacteroidaceae bacterium (assembly GCA_023227685.1). GTDB lineage: Bacteria > Bacteroidota > Bacteroidia > Bacteroidales > Bacteroidaceae > JALNVG01. The sequence continues at coordinate 14,960 of JALNVG010000025.1, read as the reverse complement.
CGTAAAGAACGCAAAGTTGGGTACTATGCTGATTTGCAATGTATTACTCCAAAATATTTATCACTCGTTACTAAGCAGATAACAGGAAAAACAGTGACGAATTGGATCGATGGTTTGGTTACTCTCGAAGCCAAGGCTCAATTGAAAACAACGACGAAGACTGTGCAGCAGATTGCTATGGATTTGAATTTTGCTAATCAGTCATTCTTCGGAAAGTTTTTTAAACGGAATGCCGGGATGGGACCAATAGAATATCGTTGTTCGGTTTAGGTAGTAGAATTTATTCCATCTGAAGTTTCGTGTGTTCCGCCGGTCAATTACAACAAGAGTTATTTTACAAACAACAAGAGTTATATGAATAACATCTCTTCTTATTCGGATAACTCTTGTTGTAATTCCATAAAAGCTATAATGTACTTGATTTTGTTAGCTTTTTTAGAAAAACTTTGTATCGCAATTTTTTAAAATCGCGATGCAATTACCTTACGTTTGCAATGCATTTATCTAGCGTTTGCGATGCAAAGTTTATTGCCGGTCGCTGGGGATGGGGATTTCATTAATATATAATAGAGGAATATAGTTATAATACTCCTGAACGTACACGGCTCAACGTTTCCGGTGACATTAATAAGTATGATGCAATATGATTCATCGGAACCCGTTTTATGATTTCAGGATCCTGTTCTATCAAACGGTTATAGCGTTCACTGGCAGTCTCGAATCGTATGCCATCAATTTTCTGTTGTGACATAATGAGCGAGTATTCCAAGATTTTTCTGCAGAATATGTTCATCTCCAAAGATCCTTGAGACAGCTTTAAAGCTTTTGAATAGGGAAATAAATAAACGATAGAAGGTTCAAGTGCCTCAATCATTAAGTGTGTGGGAATTTGTTTGAATAAACTTTCGATGCAGATGACTACGCAACCTTCATAAGAGAAATGTTCGGTTACATCTCTGTTGCTTTTGAAGTAAAATTGTCGTAGCATACCTTTTCCTACAAAGATAAGATCTTGACTTATTTCTCCTTCTTTGAGATATATTTCTCCTTTCTCAATTTCTTTTCGCACTAAAATTTTTTCTAAAAAAGAACGTCCTTCAGTGCTCATTTCTGGAAATCTTGAATCAGCGACAGAATTAATGGTGTCCCTAAGTAGCGTATCCATATTATTATTAGTTTAATTCTTTGTAAAATTAATCATTTGAATTGATAAAATCCAAGAAAAAAGTAGAAAATCATTCTATTTATAATGTTAAATTAAGATTTTCTTAAATGAATTTGTTTTTTTTCTTGTGGTGAAATAGAGTCCCGTTAGAGTAGTGGGTACGAGAATCGAACTCGTATGTCATGCGTGAGAGGCACGTATCCTAAACCATTAGATGAACCCACCATTTAGCTACTCGCAAATACAGATTTTTTCGCTATAGAAGCGGAAGCTGGGGGATTCGAACCCCCGGTACGGAAACCCGTACGTCAGTTTAGCAAACTGGTGGTTTCAGCCACTCACCCAAACTTCCTTATACCTGAATTATTTTTAATTGCGGTGCAAAGATATGTAGTACTTTTGTACTACGCAAATCTTTTGGGTATATTTTTTCGTTAATTTCTAAAAAAATGCGATTAATGGCTGCTCTCAAGATAAATAGTTGTTCGTTTTGAAATATGAATAGATTTTCAAATACTATTTCTTGATAAAGATTGCATTTTATTCTATAATTCAAATCAAAAATTGTTGGGTGACCTTAAAATAGTTTATATCTTTGCACCAAGTTTTGACAAAATGAATTATGGATTGGATTAACAGTCTGTTCGTTGAACAGTCCGCTCTACAGGCAGTCGTTGTGATATCTCTTATCTGTGCTATCGGCTTGGCTTTAGGCAAGATACGTATTTTTAGTATCTCGTTAGGGGTGACTTTCGTCTTTTTTATGGGTATATTTATGGGCCATATAGGAATTACTGTTGATCCTTCTGTCTTAAATTATGTTGAGGCTTTCGGTTTATCGATGTTTGTCTATGCCCTGGGGTTACAAGTTGGGCCCGGTTTCTTTAGCTCATTTAAAATGGGTGGATTGAAATTAAATATGTTATCTATTGTAATCATTCTGCTGGGCACGTTGTTCGCCTTAATTTTTAGCTATTCTCTTTCTGTCTCATTACCTGATATGGTAGGTATTCTTTGTGGTGCAACAACCAATACTCCGGCTTTGGGTGCTGCGCAGCAAACATTGAATCGAATGGGTATGGATAGTAATACGCCTGCTTTAGGATGTGCTGTTACATATCCGTTGGGCGTAGTCGGTGTTATGCTGGCTATTTTAGTGATGAGAAAATTGTTTGTCAAGGACAAAGATGTTGAGATAAAGGAAACAAAAGGCAAAAACAAAACCTATATTGCTGCTTTTCAAGTTTTTAATCCTGCTGTTTTCAACAAAACGATAAAGGATGTTGCTCACATGAATTATCCGAAATTTGTTATCTCTCGTCTTTGGCGTGACGGGCATGTTAGCATACCGACTTCGGATATGATGTTGAAGGAAGGCGATCGCTTGCTTGTTATATCTTCCGAAGAATCATCTTTGCCGCTTACTGTTTTGTTTGGCAAACAGGAAAACACCGACTGGAATAAGGAAGATATAGATTGGAATGCTATTGATAGTCAGCTTGTATCTCAACGTATCCTTGTTACCCGCCCTGAATTGAATGGTAAAAAATTGGGTACCCTCCATTTAAGAAATCATTTTGGAATTAATATCAGTCGTGTATATCGTTCGGGAGTTCAGTTGTTGGCTACTTCAGAACTTGTTCTTCAAATGGGCGATCGCTTGACAGTAGTCGGTGAGGCTGCGGCAATTCAGAATGTAGAAAAGGTGCTGGGTAATACCGTGAAGAATCTGAAAGAGCCGAATCTTGTGGTTATCTTTTTGGGTATGGTTTTGGGGCTGGCCATTGGCTCCATACCTTTATCCGTTCCCGGTATTAGTTCTCCGGTTACGCTCGGTATAGCCGGCGGTCCTATTATCGTCGGTATTTTAATGGGCACTTTCGGACCAAGATTACACATGATTACTTATGTGACATATAGTGCCAATCTGATGCTTCGAGCTTTGGGCCTATCTATGTATCTTTGTTGTTTGGGGTTGCAGGCCGGACCTCGTTTCTTTGAAACGGTAATTCGTCCCGAGGGAGTGTTATGGGTTGCAGTGGGTTTTGTTTTGACTCTTGTTCCGGTGCTTATCGTCGGTATTTTTGCTTTCAAATTCATGAAGATTGATTTTGGATCTGTTGCCGGTGTGCTTTGTGGAAGTATGGCAAATCCAATGGCTCTTGATTATGCCAATGATACGATTCCCGGTGATAATTCTTCTGTAGCTTATGCTACCGTTTATCCGTTGGGAATGTTCCTTCGTGTGATCATTGCGCAGCTTCTTCTTACATTTTTATTGTGATTTCTTTTATTGTATTTTCATAGAGTAAAAAAATGTCGTATATTGCAACCAATCATAATCTTAAAGTATAAATGAAAAATATATCTTCAGAGAGTATAGTCCACGATTTGAGATACTTGCAGCTGCTCTCCCGTAGTTTTCCGACTATCGCCAGTGCCAGTACGGAAATAATTAATTTGGAAGCTATCCTGAATCTACCGAAGGGTACGGAACATTTTATTTCGGATATTCATGGTGAGTATGAAGCTTTTCAGCACGTTTTGAAAAATGCTTCCGGAGCGGTAAAAAGAAAAGTTAACGAAATTTTCGGTAATACTTTGCGAGAATCTACAAAGAAGGAAATTTGCACCTTGATATATTATCCGGAAGAAAAACTTCAACTGGTGAAATCAAAAGAAAAAGACCTTGATGATTGGTACATGATTACCTTAAATCAATTAGTTAAAGTCTGCCAGAATGTTTCTTCTAAATATACACGTTCTAAAGTTCGGAAATCGTTGCCTCGAGAATTTTCTTATATCATTCAGGAATTGTTGCATGAATCATCTATAGATCCCGATAAATATGCCTATATCAATGTTATCATCAGTACGATTATTGAAACAAAGCGGTCTGATGATTTTATTATTGCGATGTGCAACTTGATTCAACGTCTTACCATTGATACCCTTCATATTGTTGGAGATATTTATGATCGTGGTCCGGGTGCGCACATTATAATGGATACCCTGTGTGATTATCATCATTTTGATATTCAGTGGGGTAATCACGATATTCTATGGATGGGGGCCGCATCGGGCAATGACTGTTGCATGGCCAACGTGATTCGTATGGCTATGCGTTATGCTAATCTTTCTACGCTTGAGGATGGTTATGGCATCAATCTTCTTCCGCTAGCTACATTCGCCATGGATGCTTATGCCGATGACTCTTGTGCGGCTTTTGCTCCGAAGTCCAATTATTTTGATACGAACTATAACGAAAAAACTTTGCGACTTATTACACAGATGCATAAGGCGATCGTGGTTATTCAATTTAAATTGGAAGCGGAAATTATTGATCGTCGTCCGGAATTTCATATGGAGAATCGGAAATTGCTTGAAAAAATAGATTTGAAACGTAATATCTTTGTTTATGATGGCAAAGAGTATTCGATGTTGGCTGAGCATTTTCCAACTATTGATCCTCAACACCCATATGCACTCTCTGATGAAGAAAAGGAGTTGATGAAGAAGATTCATAATTCATTTCTTAATAGTGAGAAATTAAAAAAACACATGCTTTGTTTATTCAGACACGGTGGAATGTACCTCGTATGTAACTCGAATCTGCTTTATCATGCTTCTGTTCCGTTGAATGAGGATGGCAGTTTAAAACATGTTAAGATTTGTGGTAAGGATTATTACGGGAAAAGTTTATTTGATAGAATAGATGAATTGATACGTGCTGCATATTTTGAAGATGCCGAAACTAAAGAGAAGCAATTTGCCTGCGACTTTATTTGGTATCTGTGGTGTGGCCCCGATTCTCCTTTATTTGATAAAGATAAGATGGCTACGTTTGAACGATATTTTCTTAAGGATAAGGAGACGCATAAAGAGATAAAAGGTTATTATTATAAGTTTCGTGATGAGGAGGCAACATGTGATAAAATATTGGCTGAATTTGGAGTGGAAGGAAAACATGTGCATATTATCAGCGGACATGTACCTGTTAAGGCAAGCCAGGGCGAGAAACCTATTAAGGCTAATGGTAAGTTGTTGGTAATAGACGGTGGGTTTTCTAAAGCTTATCAACCTGAAACAGGAATTGCAGGATATACCTTGGTCTATCATTCACATGGTCTGCAACTTGTTCAGCACGAGCCTTTTCAATCCCGCCAAAAAGCTATTGAAGACGGCTTGGATATAAAATCAACCACCTTTGTTGTTGAGTTCGAATCGCAGCGTATGATGGTGAAAGATACGGATAAAGGTGAAGAACTGATAACCCAAATCAAGGATTTAAAAAAATTGCTGGTAGCTTATCGTACCGGATTAATCAAGGAAAAGAGTTAATGACCCTGTTCTCAGCAGCATCGAAGATCTTTTGATTTAATTTTGCAACCGATTTAATCGGATGACTTGCTGCTTTTTGTGGCTTGAAATTTTCTTGGAAGGTAAAAAATTATTCCTCCTTCAGCAAATAAGCCTTTATCGTAACTTTTGTGTCTATTGTAATACCTGCTCATGTCATAACCGCCGGTTGCAAACAGTCCCAGTTGCTTTGATAATTTGCATTCTAAGTTAATTCGGGCTTGGAGAGAGTAGAGTCGGTGAGGAATATTTTTGGCATTGCTTTTGTTATCAAAAGTCTCTATATGTCTGTAACCAAGATCTCCACTGATAAATAGACGGTCTTTATACAATGGTAGTTCAAGCCCTGCTCTGTAAATGGCCGAAGCTGAAAAGCCATGGTCAAGATCAAGACAGTATGAACCTAATCCGAGAATAGTATAGAATAATTGATTTTTAAAACGCACGGCGGCAGTGAATTTAGTATCTGTTCCGCCATAGAGCATCAGTTGTACTTTTGTTTGTGGATTGGCATTGATTAATCCTAATTGAAAGCCTTTCAAATTATCTCTGTAATAATTGACAAGACCGATTTGTACTCCTCGGGCTGTAGTAGCATAATTAGTGAGACTTATTTGCATACCATTCAGTTGGCCGCCTGCTATGTTGGCTAGTCCGGAAATCTGAACCCCATAGGTGTTATTGCCCACAATGTTAAGTAATCCAGAAGTCATTACACCTTTAAAGTTCTGCCCGGTGATATTCGCCATTCCTGATAATTGAAGGCCGGAAGACTCATTTCCCGAGATATTTGTTAAGCCGCAAATCAATAGGCCATCAGTATTTTCACCGCTAATATTGGTTAGTCCGGAAACTAATACACCCTTGGTCTGATTACCGGCAATATTGACAAGTCCACTTATAGAAACACCTTCGAGACTATTGCCACAGATATTTGTTATACCGGCCAATTGCATGCCACGTACATTTTTGCCTACAATATTTGCAAAGCTTGATATTTGCATTCCGTTCATATCTTGACGAGCGGTACCGCCCAAAACGTTGATTCCTACACCATATAATTTATTCATCGATGATGAAAAACCAATGTTTAGATAAGTCGTTTGTGTACTGTCAAGAGGTTGTGTCGAGACGCTTTTCCAAATAGAAAGGTTTATACCTGCACTTTTATTTTGTGCCGATAGAGTAGCAGCTATCAGGAGTATTGTTGTGGTGAGTATTATTTTTTTCATTTGTGTTTTTATATAAGTAATTATCCTTTTGCCTCTAAATATAAGAAACGTTTGATACTCTTTTTTGGCGTTTTTTCAAATTCTTCAGGATAAATCTTCATTTTTTGAATGTGACTATAAGAGGGTAGCATGGCATTCAAAGTTGTCCGATTTTCTTCCATCACTTTTTCGATGTCTTCATGAGTTAGCCCATGAGCGTATGCATCGCCGAAGTCGGGATAAACCAAGCCTACTAATTTTTGGTTTTGTTGTACGATGATACTTTCTGAAATATAAGGTAATGCATTTAATTTGTCTTCAATTTCTTCCGGATATATATTTTGTCCGTTTGATCCCAATAACATATTCTTGCTGCGGCCTTTAATTGTAATATTTCCTTCTTTATCAATTAACCCCAAATCGCCGGTGTGCATCCATCCTTCTTTGTCGATCACTTTGGCCGATTCTTCTTCATTTTTGTAATATCCCAACATTACATTTTGTCCCTTGCATATGATTTCACCCGGTATTTTTTCAGGATTTTCAGAATCTATCTTGACTTCCATCCTCGGGACAGCTTTGCCACATGAACCCATTTTGAATTTCTTCCAATCTTCGTAGCAGATAATCGGACCGCATTCAGTCATTCCATAACCTACGGTATATGGGAAATCAATCATTTTAAGAAATTGTTCCACTTCCTGATTGAATGCGGCACCGCCAATGATTATTTCATAGAAATTTCCTCCAAAAGCATTGATCATTTGTTCTCGTATCGTTGCCTTTATCTTATCATTAATGATAGGAACTCTCATTAGAATTTTCATTGTTGGAGTTTCTAACTTAGGTAGGATGGTCTTTTTGATAATTTTTTCAATGATAAGCGGGACCGCTATAATCAAGTTAGGTTTAACGTCTGAGAAAGCTTGAAAGATAATTTTCGGACTTGGCATACGTGTGAGAAAATAGATGCGGCATCCGACTGTGAATTCATAGAGAAATTCAAAAGCCATGCCATACATGTGTGCCATGGGTAACATAGAAACAATCTTGTCGCCTGATTTCATGTCAAGTACTTCGAAAGCGAATTTTAAGTTTGACCACAAACTACGGTAGGATAGCATGACTCCTTTTGAGTAGCTGGTTGTTCCTGATGTATAATTGATAATAGCCAATTCGTCCAGCTTGTCTTTTTTATAATTCACATGCTCGGCACGAAAGTTTTTCGGAAATTTCTTTCCGAACAATTCATTCAGATGTTCACGTGAAAAAGTTAGTTTGTCATTACGTGAAAGAATTAGTGAGAAATCGGTCATGAGAAAGATGCCCTCAAGTGCCGGCATGGCCTGTTCGTTTAAGTTTTCCCATACCATATCTCCAACAAATAACAATTTGGATTCCGAGTGGTTAACGATATTATGTATATTATCGGCTTTGAATTCATGCAAAATGGGTACCGCTATAGCACCAAAAGTCAATGTGGCCAAAAAGGTAACACCCCAATGTGAACTGTTTCTTCCACAAATAGCGATCTTATCACCCTTCTTAATGCCACTTTCTTCAAAGAAGATATGTAATTTCTCAATTTTTCGTGCCACATCTTTATATTGTAGTGTAGCCCCCTTATAATCCGTTAATGAATCTAAGTTCCAGTTGTTTTTTATACTGCTTTCTATATATTCTATAAAACTTTGTTCCATGTTTTTTTTTGCACATTTATTCAATACTTGTGCAAAGATAGACTTTTCTATTTTCTCCGCAAAATAAAAGAAAGGAAAATGAATTCATATAAATGTTATATGCCAAATAGAACAATTCTTTAGTTGAATTTCACAAGATAAATGAGTTCATTTATTATTAATAAGATGTCTTTTTAATATTTATTTGAACTTTAACAATAATTTCCACAGGAAATATTTGTTGTTGTGAAAATAAGTATTTATATTTGCGACATAATTTCCATGCGACAATAAATAAAACGAAAGCAAAGCTGTATATTATATATATAATTAATAATTAAAATATCAGAGAAAATGAAGAATTTATTTATAGCGTTATCCTTTATTTTAGCCTTGTCCGCTTCAAGTTGTCAAGGTCAATCGCAAGTTAATAATAAAAATGTAAAATTTAAAAAAGAAAAAGTTATGAGTGCAATTCATTTAACAAAAAAAGAGTTCTTAGAGAAAGTAGCAAATTACGAAGCAAATCCCAAAGAATGGAAATATCTTGGTGATAAGCCAGCAATTGTAGATTTCTATGCTACTTGGTGTGGTCCATGCAAGATGGTTTCTCCAATCTTGGAAGAATTGGCTGAAGAGTATAAGGGTAAAATTTACGTTTATAAAATTGATACCGATCAGGAACAAGATTTAGCTGCTGCTTTTGGTATTCGCAGCATACCTTCTATTTTATTTATTCCAATGAGTGGTCAACCGCAGATGACTCAAGGAGCTATGCCCAAAGCAACATTCAAAAAAGCGATAGAAGAGGTTCTCTTAAATAATAAAAAGGAGTAGAGCATGAGTTATTTGGTTTCAAAAGATCTCTGTTCTCAGGATCACCGCTGTCCGCTCATTCGTATATGCTCTGTAGGAGCTATATCACAAAATGGCTACGGATTGCCGGTGATTGATAAAGAAAAATGTATTAATTGTGGCAAGTGTTTCAGTCTTTGTCCCATGAGTGCGATAATTAATGAGGAGGATAAACAATGATGAATAAAACTCCATTGTGCAAGATTAGGGATATTTATAGAGCTATTACAAGTTTCGAAAGTCAGATTATTAGTGATTATGGTCTTTCTTTGAACGAGGGTATGTTGCTTTGTTGCCTATCAGAGAAGGGAATTGTCTCATCAACTGATATTGCCAATAATCTCGGTATGACTTGTTCAAATACATCGAAAGTAATAAAATCTGTTGAATCGAAGAAACTTATTCAGCGTTCATTAAATGAAGATGATAAGCGCAGTATGCTTTTTTCACTAACAGAAGAAGGCAAGAAAAAATTAGCGGAATTAATGTCTTGCCAGTTTGATTTGTCTGCAGCTCTCAAAGATTTATTTTAAATTTTTTTTAAATGAAACATGTAATAATAGGAGGTGTAGCTGGTGGTGCTACGGCTGCAGCGAGAATTCGTCGGGCCGATGAGTTTGCTGAAATCATATTGATAGAAAGAGGAAAATATATATCGTATGCCAATTGTGGGTTACCTTATTATATAGGTGGAATTATTACTGATCGTGAGCGATTGTTTGTACAGACGCCGGCTTCTTTTAGCAAAATGTTTAATATTGATGTGCGCGTAGAAAATGAAGTTATTTCTGTAGATACGAAAGCCAAGAATCTTTCTGTTCGTCGTTCTGATAACTCTGTTTATGTAGAAAGTTATGACAAACTTTTATTTTCCACTGGAGCTTCTCCGGTTCGACCTCTTTTGGAAGGTATTGATTCCGAAGGTATATTTACACTTCGGAATGTTGAAGATACAGATAAAATCAAAGACTATATTGCATCTCATGAAGTAAAAAAGGCAGTTGTGGTTGGTGCTGGATTTATCGGTCTGGAGATGGCTGAGAATCTATATCATGCCGATGTTGAGGTCTCAATTGTTGAAATGGATAAACAAGTGATGTCTCCTATTGATTTTTCAATGGCTTCGCTTGTTCATCAACATTTATTGCAGAAGGGAGTGCATCTTCATCTTGGCAAAGGAGTAGAGAAATTTAAACAGCACGATAACGAACTGACGGTATTCTATGGTGGTGGTGAACAACTTGAAGCTGATCTTGTGATTCTTTCAATCGGTGTCCGACCAGAAACGGCTTTGGCTAAGGCTGCCGGATTGAAAATAGGTGAAGCTCGTGGTATCTGGATTGATGAATATCTACAAACCTCTGTAAAAGATGTATATGCAGTTGGTGATGCTGTTGAATTTCCGAATCCATTGACTGGTAAACCTTGGCTTAATTATTTGGCCAATCCAGCCAACCGTCAAGGACGTATTGTTGCCGACAATATGGTTTTTGGTAATACAACAAAATATGAAGGTGCTATCGGTACTGCTATCGCTAAAGTTTTTGATATGACTGTTGCGTCAACAGGTCTTGCAGCGAAGAAGTTGAAAGCACTAGGTATGAAATATTGTAGTTCTGTTACGCATTCTTCTTCACATGCAGGTTATTATCCCGGTGCAATGCCTCTAACTATCAAGTTGACATTTGATCCGGATAACGGAAAATTATATGGTGCTCAGTGTGTCGGCTATGATGGTGTAGATAAGCGCATTGACGAAATTTCACTTCTTATAAAGAAAGGTGGTACGGTTTATGATTTGACAAAACTCGAACATACTTATGCTCCTCCGTTTTCTTCAGCCAAGGATCCGATAGCTATTGCCGGATATGCAGCGTGCAATATACTCAACGGGTCAATGCCGATTATTTCTTGGCGTGATATGCAGTCGGTTGACAGGTCAAAAATTATGATTCTTGATGTAAGAACACGTGATGAATTTTCTCTTGCTGCTATTCCTGGGGCTATAAATATTCCTGTAGAAGAAATCAGGGAACGTCTTGCGGAAATTCCTACGGATAAACAAATCTATGTTTATTGTGCCGTTGGTTTGAGAGGGTATCTGGCTCAAAAAATTTTGATACCTCGTGGATATAAAAATATAAAAAATCTGTCCGGTGGTTATCGAATTTATGCTGCTGCTACAGCACCGGTTGTTGAGACTGCTCCGATATTGGTGCCACTTTATGCTCCTCATATTGATTTGGATACACAAAGAGTGGAAACTGTTTCAACAAAGGGTGAAAAGAAAATGATAAAAGTTATAAAAATTGATGCTTGTGGCTTGTCTTGTCCGGGGCCAATAATGAAAGTTAAACAAGCTATTGATCAAATAAACCAGGGTGAGTGTCTAGAAATCGTATCAACTGATGCGGGTTTTACCCGCGATGCTTCTTCGTGGTGTGATACGACAGGAAATATTTTTATTTCGAAAAATGAAAACAAGGGACGATTTACTGTTATAATTGAAAAGGGTGGTCCGAAAACCTGTAAAACGGTTACTTCTTGCGATCCAAAAGCAAAGACTCTGATTATGTTCAGTGATGATTTGGACAAAGCTCTTGCAACTTTTGTTCTAGCCAATGCTGCGGCTGCTACTGGTGAGAAGGTAACGATTTTCTTTACTTTTTGGGGCTTGAATGTCATTAAGAAAACGAAGAAGCCAAAAGTAAAAAAAGACATTTTTGGTAAGATGTTTAGTTATATGCTGCCATCTGATTCTTTGAAGTTACATTTGTCTAAGATGAGTATGTTTGGTATAGGTGATAAGATGATGCGTCATATCATGAAAAGTAAAGGTATCGAATCTCTCGAGTCACTTCGGGCCCAGGCTTTGGCAAGTCATGTGGAATTTATAGCCTGTCAGATGTCTATGGATGTGATGGGTGTGAAAAAGGAGGAATTGTTAGATGAAGTGACTATTGGTGGGGCCGCAACTTATATAAATCGGGCGGAGAGTGCAAACATGAATTTGTTCATTTAATTTACATCAAGTAAAATTGCTTGTCTAATATTTATCTGACTATTCTTTTATTTTTGTTTATTTATGGCAATTATTTTGCGTATGTCTGGAATTATAACGAATATTGCAGTTTGGTTATTATTTTTTAAAGAATAAAAGAGAGAAAAATGGGAATAGAAGATGATGTTTTACATGGTAGCGTTTTTAAAAAGAAAAGTGAGAAACAGATAGATAATGAAAAAAAAGTAAAAACGAAAGCTTCAAAGTCTAAATATATTCACGGATTGCACGGTTCCGATTCTGCTAAGATGAAAGAAGGGATACGTACGCGCAGAGCCAATAGACATAAAAATAAAAACAATAACTGATTATTATAATTACTTTTATATAATCGTTATTGTTTTTTGAAATCTATAATTGTATTTATTGATTAAAGATAGAAAAATTCAAGTTAGATAAGTTTCTCTATTCCTTAAATAAAATTTCATTAATTTTTCCAACATAAGTCCTTGTCTCTTTTGATTCGATTACCTGATCTTTTAGTTGAGAGCATTTGATAATAGCCGTTGGCTCGGAATGTCCTTCTTCAAAGAGTTTCAAGGTATATGTTTTCGCTTCTCCCATATCTTTAGAAGGTTGGTCGGCAGATAATGAACAATAAGTAACTGGGTTTCCGGCTTGAAAACCTAAAGCACAACCAGTATTGGCTACGATGGCTTTGGTCTTTGATATATAGATTTCGATTTTGCTGTTACCCATTAGTGCATAGATATTACCGGGTATATGTTTCAAATCAATAGTTGTGTAGCCAGTACTGGAAATTGAAGGTTGTGTAACTGTTGTTGTATTAACTTCTTTATTTTGAATGATGATTGGTCCCGAAGGATTGGTATCAATAATATTTTCTTCGTTAGCTTTTTTCTCTTCAGCGATTTTTTCGGGTCTTGTTTCTTTTGCACCTAATGCAACAGCAGCATCAATAAATGTATCATTAGCTAAGTCAATTGTATTTATTCTCCATTTAGCCAATCCTGGAACTATTTTAGTCTTTTTCTTGTTTAATGCATATTTGTCTGATATCCAGTTCTCGGCTACATAATGTTCTTTCTCTTCATAAGTGTAGCGAATCTTAGAAAGAGTTAGCTTACAGTATCCGGTTGAGCAGTAGGCGGTAAGTTGATAATCAATTAAAGTGCGATCAAGTGATAATGCAGTAGAACTAAAGACTATCCATTGTTCAGCCATTCCGGCTATTACACCTTCATCCTTGTTGCTGTAAGCTATTCTGCTTTTTTCGTTTTTCATGGCGTCTAGGTTCTTTCCCATCCAATTGTGAATTCTGTTAAAAATATCGATTTTTGACATACCTGCTATTTTGTATTCCTTTGAGAATACGATCTTACCATTCACTTCGGGTACAGCATTTATCAGATACTTGGGATCATCTCTTTTTGTTTTATTTTTGTCCTCATTTGCATTTATAGACAAAGGTATATTGATAAAAAAAATAAGGAGAAGTAATTGTGTAACTTTATTCATAATGGTATATTCTTGTAATAGTTGATTAAAAAAAATATGTATAATTGATTGCAATGATACATATTTTTTTTGATGTCATCAAAAGAAAACAAAGAAACCTTTAAAATCTGATTTATTTTTTCACCTCGTTTATTAATGGCTTGTGACTAAAATAATCTTTAATATTTTGTAAAGTTGTCTGTGCAATATTATCCATGGCTTCGTGTGTGAAGAATGCTTGATGTGAAGTGACAATTACATTATTGAACGAAAGTAGGCGAGCTAAAACATCATCGGCTATGAAACGGTCAGAACGATCTCTATAAAAATAATTTCCTTCTTCTTCATAAACATCAAGTCCAGCCGAACCGATTTTCTTGCTTTTCAATCCTTCTATAAGAGCCTCGGTTTGTAACAATTGGCCACGCCCTGTATTGATAATCATTACGCCATCTTTCATTTTGCCGATGGTATAGTCGTTAATAAGATATTTGGTTTGCTCGGTAAGTGGACAATGCAAAGAAATTATATCTGCACTATGATAAAGTTCATCCAGCGTGACGTAGACAATATTATTTTCACGGGCAAAATTGTAGTCGGGGTGCAGATCATAAGCTAGAATATTCATACCGAATCCGCGCAGAATTTGCATTAAAATCTTTCCAATTCTTCCGGTACCGATAATACCAGCTGTCTTTCCGTGCATATCAAAGCCCATTAAACCATGGAGGGAAAAATTACCATCACGTGTTCGCCAAGTAGCTCTTGGTATTTTTCTATTTAAAGATAACATCATGGCAACGGTATATTCAGCTACGGCATAAGGAGAGTAGGCGGGAACTCTAACGACTGTTATTTTATTCTTTGCTGCAGCATCGAGATCTACATTGTTGAATCCCGCACAGCGCAATGCTAAGAGTTTAGCTCCATTTTCGGACATCAATTGAAGTGTATCAACGTCTGCCGTATCATTGACAAATATGCAGACAGCATCAATATTCTTTGTCAAGATAATATTGTTTTTGTTGAAGTTTCCCTTGTAGAATCTAAGTTCAAATCCGAAGTTTTTATTTTGTTCTGTAAAAGAATCTTCATCGTAGGGCATAGTGCCGAAAAAAGCAATTTTTTGAGCCATAATATCTTTCTTTTTCTAAAGATAACGAATAATAGTA
>JALNVG010000024.1 GCA_023227685.1 Bacteroidaceae bacterium | reverse complement strand
GCAGCTCTTAACTTGTCAACAACTTCAACTGCACTTTTCTCATATTTCCAATTCACAGAATCCTCTGCACCAAGAGCCGTTTTATGAATATCAACATGAGGTGGTATGGCTGTAATGCCACACAAATAAATACACTCAATACGGAAAGCATCAGATGTACGAAATACAGAACCAATATTATGCATACTGCGAATATCATCTAAAACAACCACTAAGGGAAGTTTTTTTGCTTCCTTAAATTCTGCTTTATTTATTCTATTTAACTCCGTTATTTTTAATTTTCTCATTGTTCTTTTATATAAACCCGATGATAAAACAATCACTTCACAAAGATATGAATTATTCTGTTAATAATCATGTGAATAACAGTTGAAAACTTGTAAAAGAAAAAGGGAAAACTTTCCATAACTTATAGTGGATTTATGAAAAATATTAATAAAAAAAGTGCAAAAATTAATACTACAAATAGTTAACATAAATTTATTAATTCATAATAAACCGTATTTAAACAACTACTATAAAAAAATAAAAATAAAGTTTTTAACTTTGTACTTTATAAACAGGTTGTTAATAAAAGCTGTTTTTATCTATAAGTAACTTGATAACAAAGTTATTACGTTATATTTGAATAGTTAATAAAAATGATATAACTAATGCATTAAAAATAACAACTTTAAAAACAAATATATAAAACTATTTTTATCAACCTTATGAACAGACTATTATTATTAACATATTCTTTCAATTTAAAAAAATAAAATATATATAATATGAATGATTTAATAAGTGTTATTAACAAGCTGAAAAAAGAAAAGAATGCTTTGATCCTAGGACACTATTATCAGAATAGCGAAATACAAGACATCTCTGATTTTGTTGGTGATAGTTTGGCGCTAGCTCAATGGGCTGCTAAAACAGAAGCAGATATTATAGTTATGTGTGGTGTCCATTTTATGGGAGAAACAGCAAAAATACTTTGTCCGGATAAGAAAATACTTGTTCCTGATATTGAAGCCGGTTGTTCTTTAGCCGATAGTTGTCCTGCTGATAAATTTGCAGAATTTATAAAAACACATCCTGGATACACCGTTATTTCTTATGTTAATACTACTGCCGCAGTAAAAGCTTTAACTGACGTTGTTGTCACTTCTTCCAATGCTAAACAAATAGTAGAAAGTTTTCCTAAAGATGAGAAAATAATATTTGGTCCTGATAAAAATTTGGGTAATTATATTAATTCAATAACAAACAGAAATATGCTAATATGGGATGGTGCTTGTGATGTACATGAAAAATTTTCTGTTGAAAATATACTAAAAGTGAAAGTGGAACATCCTGATGCCTTAATTCTTGCTCATCCCGAATGTAAAGGAGCTGTTTTAAAATTAGCTGATGTGGTTGGTTCTACTGCTGCACTTTTAAAATATGCTATTAAAAGTGATAAAAGAGAATTTATTATTGCTACGGAATCAGGTATACTTCATGAAATGCGAATGAAATGTCCTAATAAGACGTTTATTCCCGCTCCACCGAATGATAGTACATACGGGTGTAGTGAGTGTAGTTTTATGAAATTAAACACAATAGAAAAGCTATATGATTGTTTAAAGAATGAATCACCTGAAATTAATGTTGATCCATATATTGCAAGAAAAGCTGTAATACCCATTAAGCGGATGCTTGATATTTCTGCGCAATTGGGGTTATAAAAATAATAAATCTAATAAAAAATAATAATATTATTGAGATAAGAGAAAATCACATAATTTGTGAATAGCTAAAGCTCTATGACTAATATTATTCTTTATATCATTACCAAGTTCTGCAAAAGTTTTATCATATCCGTCAGGTATAAAGATAGGGTCATAACCAAAACCTCCTTCACCGCATTTTTTTTTAATGATAGTGCCCTTTATTTCTCCTTCAAATAGATAATGTTTACCATTAATAATAAGTGAAATGATAGTGCGAAATTTAGCTTTTCTATTTTTTTTATCTTCCATGCTTTTTAATAACTTCTGCATGTTAGCTTCACTATCATGATCTTTTCCTGCGTATCTGGCAGAATATACACCCGGAGCACCATTTAATGCTTCAACTTCTAAACCCGTATCGTCTGCAAAACAATTTAATCCATAATTTTGAAAAATAAAATCTGCTTTTTGTTCAGCATTACCTTCTAAGGTTTGCGAAGTTTCAGGAATATCTATATGACAATTTATATCATTTAAACTTAGAAGTTCTACTTGATCCTTTAATATAGCAATGACTTCTTTTAATTTATGTTTATTGTTAGTAGCGAAAACAAGTTTACTAATCATTTTTTATGATATTATTTTATTTTATTTTAAGTTTGTCAAAACCTTCGCCATATACACCAATAACAGAACTTTGCGAGATAAATGCATTAGGATCAATATTTTTGACCATACGGAATATTTCAAGCGATTGTCTCTTCTTAGCTAGTACTACAAGCACCTTTACTTCATTTTTACTATACCATCCCATACCTTGAATAACGGTAACACCACGATGAGTATCTTTAATGATATGATCAGCTATTATATCATATTTTTTTGAAAAGATAAAGAATTGAACAGATTGCCGTGCACTATTAACTACCCAATCTAAAACTACGCCTATTATAAATAATGTGACAAAGCCAAAAATAACTCTTCGCCAATCATAAAATACCAGATAACAAGAACTGATAATTACCACATCACAAAGCATTATCATTCTTCCCAAAGTTACATCTCGGTATTTGTTTACAATAGCAGCAATAATATCCGTTCCACCTGTACTGCCGTTATAGTTAAACACAATACCAAGTCCGATACCACACATAGCTGAACCGATGATGCAGGCCATAAAATCTTGTCCTTCTCCTAATATTAATGGAGGAATTCCATTTTTCCCATTAAATAACAATTGAAAAAACCAGAGAAGAAAAGTAAGAACAAAAACGGCATAACCGGTTTTAATGCTGAATTTTGGTCCTAATATTTTAATAGCAAAACCCATTAATATAATATTAATAAGAAAATAAGACCATTGTATAGGAAATCCTGTGGCGTAAAATATAATAGCTCCAATACCAGTGGTTCCTCCAGTGGTTATTTGATAAGGTATTAAAAATATAGCCCATCCTAGCGAATAGCAGATTAAACCGCAAGTAATAAAAAAGTAATCCTTCAGTTCTCTTATAGAACTTGCACTAATTTTTTGTTGCATATAATATTTTAATAAAATATCTTTATATAACTACGTTAACGATTCGTTTAGGTATGACAATAACTTTTTTAGGAACATTTCCTTTGGTCCATTTTAGTGAACGTTCGTCAGCAAGTACAGCAGCTGTTATTTCTTCTGTAGTGGCATTTGCCGGGAATTCTATATTATAACGAGATTTTCCGTTAAATGATATGATATAGTTGAATGCGTCTTCTTTTAAATATTTTTCATCATAAGATGGCCATTTAGCATCACAAACAGAAGTCATATGTCCAATGGTTTCCCATAGTTCTTCGCAAACATGTGGAGCAAAAGGAGCCATTACAATAATTAATTTTTCAAGAATTTCTTTTTTGTTACATTTTAATTTTGACAGTTCATTGACACAAATCATAAATGCACTAATCGATGTATTATAAGAAAGTTGTTCAATATCTCCAGTTACCTTTTTTATTAATTTATGCAAGGATTTTAATTCTTCTTTTGTAGGTAATTCATCTTTTACAATGTAGTTTCCTGCTCTATCATAGAATAATCCCCAGTATTTATGAATAAAGCGGTTCACCCCATCAATTCCATTGGTATCCCAGGGTTTGGATTGTTCAACGGGACCAAGAAACATTTCGTACATTCGAAGTGTGTCGGCGCCGTATTTATCAACAATCATATCCGGGTTAACTACGTTAAATTTCGATTTGCTCATTTTTTCAACAGCCCATCCGCAGATATATTTATCATTTTCCATAATAAATTCGGCGTTTTTATATTCCGGTCTGCTTGCTTTAAATGCTTCTATATCCAATATATCATTAGATACGATATTTACATCTACATGAATAGGAGTAGATTCATATTTTTCTTTTAAATGAAGTGATACAAATGTATTTGTATTTTTAATGTGGTAAACAAAATTACTACGTCCTTGAATCATTCCCCTATTAACTAAACGATGAAAAGGTTCTTCAACAACAGAGATTCCTATATCATGAAGAAATTTATTCCAAAAGCGTGAATAAATCAGATGTCCCGTAGCATGTTCGGTGCCGCCTACATATAAATCAACATTTTGCCAGTATTCATCGATTTCTTTTGAAACCAAGGTCTTATGATTGCGTGGATCCATATAGCGCAGATAATAAGCGGATGAACCAGCAAATCCCGGCATCGTATTTAGTTCGATAGGAAATATGTTTTTTTGATCTATCTTAGAATTTTCCACCACACATTTATTAAGTGTATCCCAGGCCCATTTGGTTGCATGGCCCAACGGTGGTTCATTGGTTGAAGTAGGTTCAAATTTGTCTACATCAGGCAATTTTAAAGGCAAACAATCTTCGTCAATAACCTGGGGCATATCATTTTTATAATAAATAGGAAAAGGTTCACCCCAATAACGTTGACGGGAGAATGTAGCATCACGCAAACGATAATTTACTTTTATTTTACCTAAATTATTTTCTTCGACATATTTTTTTGTTGCATCAATGGCCTCTTTTATGGTCAAACCATTTAGGTTTAAATTACAGTAAGGAGTAATGCCGGCTTTAGGAGAATTGCATACAATACCTTCTTTGGCATCAAAACTCTCTTCACTTATGTCACATCCTTCTATCAATGGAATAATAGGTAAGTTGAAATGTTTGGCAAAAGCATAATCTCGTGAATCATGTGCGGGTACTGCCATAATAGCTCCTGTTCCATAACCGGATAATACATAATCGCTGATCCAGATAGGAACAGCATCACCTGTAAAAGGATTGATGGCATAATTTCCTGTGAAAACACCGGATACGCTGCGATCGGATATTCTATCAAGTTCCGTACGCTTTTTTGTTCGACTTAAGTATGCAGCTACTTCTTTCTTTTGATCGCTGGTAGTGACTTGAGCTACTAATTCGCTTTCGGGAGCAAGTACCATAAATGTAACACCGAACATTGTATCGGCACGAGTAGTAAAGATAGTAAAATTTACATTGCTATCTTTGACTTTGAATTTTACTTCCGTACCTTCGGAACGACCAATCCAATTGCGTTGAGTTTCTTTTAAAGATTCTGTCCAGTCTATTGTGTTTAGTCCATCAAGCAATCTTTGTGCATAGGCAGACACACGCAAGCACCATTGTCTCATCTTTTTTTGGACAACAGGATACCCTCCTCTGACGGAAACGCCTTCAACCACTTCGTCGTTGGCCAATACTGTTCCCAATTCCGGACACCAGTTTACCATCGTTTTTCCCAAATAGGCTATGCGGTAATTCATCAGTGTCTCTTGTTTTTCTATATCTGTTTTAGTTTTCCACTCTTTATCGCTGAAATGTAGTTCTTCCGTACAAGCTACATTAAGCTTATCTGTTCCGCAAGTTTCGAAAGTGCTGATTAATTCGCTGATTGGGCAAGCTTGCTTGGTATTATTGCAATAATAGCTATTGAACATTTGTATAAAAGCCCATTGTGTCCATTGATAATATTCCGGATCACAAGTACGTATTTCGCGATCCCAGTCGAAACTGAAACCTATTTTATCCAATTGTTCGCGATAGCGATTGATATTTTTAACCGTAGTTATGGCCGGATGTTGTCCGGTTTGAATGGCATATTGTTCTGCGGGCAGACCATAAGCATCATATCCCATCGGATTTAGAACATTATAGCCTTGTAATCTTTTATATCGTGCATAGATGTCCGATGCTATATAACCCAAAGGATGTCCCACATGTAATCCCGCACCCGATGGGTATGGAAACATGTTTAACACATAAAATTTTTTTTTCGTCTTGTCTTCGGTGATATGATAGGTTTTATTTTCAACCCATTTCTTTTGCCACTTTTTTTCAATCTCTTTGAAATTGTATTCCATTATACAAATTTTTTATAATTGACGATTTAAAAATATCTAATGATATTAGTTCGCAAATTTAAGTCTTTATTTTCTATTTTCCTCTGATTACTTCAAAGAAAATTATTACCCTACTATAGGGTTGTAACTTAGTGTATGGATCTATAGTTTAAATAAGGGCAAAAAAAAGGAGTACCGCCGTACTCCAACCTTTGTTAACCTTAAATCTAATACTATGAAAAACACAGTACAAAGATACGGCTTTTTATGAAAGTCGCAAGCAAAGAGTGAGAAAAGTGCTTAAAATATATGTTATTTAACATAAACAATGGTTCTATTAACAAAAATAATTAGATTTGCACTATAATTCGAATTTTTTTTTCAGAAATTATTTTTTTTATTCTATTTGAGTTATTGGTCAAAAAGAATTATCTTTGCTTTATTAAAAAAAAATAGATTTCAATTTCATATTAGAATAAAAGAATAGAGGAGAAAAAAAGTGAGTGAAGATATCGTACAGACTCCAATGATGAAGCAGTTTTTGAGTTTAAAAGCTAAACATCCTGATGCCTTGATGCTTTTTCGTTGCGGTGATTTTTACGAGACTTATTCTACCGATGCGATTATTGCAGCAGATATATTAGGTATTACTCTTACCCGCCGTGCCAATGGGAAAGGAAAAACTGTTGAAATGGCCGGTTTTCCGCATCATGCGCTTGATACATATTTGCCAAAACTTATTAGAGCAGGCAAACGGGTGGCTATTTGCGACCAGTTAGAAGACCCGAAGACAACAACCAAGTTGGTTAAGCGCGGCATTACGGAACTTGTTACTCCCGGTATTTCTATTGACAGTTCAGTTCTTAATTATAAAGAAAACAATTTTCTTGCAGCCGTTCATTTTGGAAAATCCGCTTGTGGTGTAGCTTTTCTTGATATTTCTACAGGTGAATTTTTAACCTCGGAAGGAACTTTTGATTATGTAGATAAATTATTGGGCAATTTTGGTCCGAAAGAAGTTATCTTTGAGCGTGGCAAACGGCAATTGTTCGAGGGCAATTTCAGTTCTAAATATTATACTTACGAATTAGACGACTGGGTGTTTACTGAAGCATCTTCGCGCGAGAGTTTGCTTAAGCATTTTGATACCAAAAATTTAAAAGGGTTCGGAGTAGAACATTTAAAGAACGGAATTATTGCTTCAGGTGCCATACTGCAATATCTCACGATGACTCAACATACGCAAATCAGTCATATCACATCGTTGGCACGTATAGAGGAGGATAAGTATGTTCGTTTGGATAAGTTTACCGTACGCAGTCTTGAACTGATTAGTTGCATGAATGAAGGCGGGAGCAGTTTGCTTGATGTTATAGATAAAACATTGAGTCCGATGGGTGCACGTCTGATGAAGCGCTGGATTGTTTTTCCGCTCAAAGAAAAACAACAGATCGATGATCGATTGAATGTAGTGGAATATTTCTTTCGTCACCCTGAATTTAAGGAGTTGATAGGAGAAAATTTACGTCTGATAGGAGATCTTGAACGTATCATTTCTAAAGTAGCCGTCGGTCGTGTCACTCCCCGTGAAATAGTACAGTTGAAAGTTGCTTTGCAGTCAATTGTTTCTATCAAGAATGCTTGTTTGAATACGGATAATGTCAGCTTGAAATATATTGGCCAGCAGTTTAATCTTTGTGAATCTATTCGTGACAGAATAGATAGGGAAATAAATAACGATCCGCCTTCGCTGATTAATAAGGGAGATATAATAAAAGCCGGCGTTAATTCCGAATTGGATGAGTTGCGTGAGTTGTCTCATTCCGGTAAAAAATATTTGTTGAAGATTCAGCAGAGGGAAATTGAAAAAACGGGTATTCAAAGTTTGAAGATTGGTTTTAATAATGTGTTTGGTTACTACATGGAAGTTCGTAACATGCATAAGGATAAAGTGCCGGACGAGTGGATTCGTAAGCAGACATTAGTAAATGCCGAACGATATATCACACAAGAATTAAAAGGATATGAAGAAAAAATTTTAGGGGCCGAAGAGAAGATACAAATTCTGGAAACAAAGATATATACGGATTTGGTACAGGCGCTGACTGAATTTATTCCTGACATTCAAATTAATGCTAATCAGATAGCACGCTTGGATTGCCTTTTGTCTTTTGCTGTTGTGGCCGAAGAAAATAAGTATATCCGCCCGATGCTTGATGATGATGTAGTGATCGATATTCATCAAGGTCGTCATCCTGTGATTGAAAAGCAGTTACCTATTGGAGAAAAATATGTGGCCAATGATGTAAAATTGGATAGTAATACACAGCAAATTCTTATTATTACAGGACCTAACATGGCTGGTAAATCAGCACTTTTAAGACAAACAGCCTTAATTACATTGATGGCTCAGATAGGTTCTTTTGTTCCGGCAGAAAGTGCCCATATCGGTTTGGTAGATAAAATATTCACTCGTGTCGGAGCCAGTGATAATATTTCCGTTGGCGAATCTACTTTTATGGTTGAGATGAGTGAGGCAGCTAATATACTGAATAATGTAACTCCGAGGAGTCTTATTTTGTTTGATGAATTGGGGCGTGGTACATCCACTTATGACGGAATATCCATTGCATGGGCTATTCTTGAATATCTTCACGAAAATCCCAAAGCTCAAGCCCGTACTTTGTTTGCCACGCATTATCATGAATTGATAGAGATGGAGAAGTCGTTCAGTCGTATTAAAAATTTTAATGTGGCTGTAAAGGAAGTAGATAATAAGGTTATTTTTTTACGCAAACTCGAATCCGGTGGTAGTGAACGTTCTTTTGGTATACATGTGGCAAAGATTGCAGGTATGCCTAAGAGTATTGTCAAGCGGGCTAATGTAATCCTCGGCCAGTTGGAATCCGATAATGGCAAGGGCATAAACGGTAAACCGATAGGAGAAATGAGTCAGCATGAGGGCATGCAATTAAGTTTCTTTCAATTGGATGATCCGGTACTTTCACAAATCAGAGATGAGATCCTGCATCTTGATGTTAATAATCTGACCCCGATCGATGCACTCAACAAGTTGAATGAGATCAAGAGAATCTTAATAGGGAAATAGTAATTCTTAAATATTAAATCCTTTTTGTTGGTATATAAACACGATCAATAGAATATTTTATCGTTAGATTAAGTATGGTTTTCCATATGTTTATTGTTTTTTTATAACAATATTACTTCGGCCCGTGTATGGGGGCTATATGGTTTCCATACACGGGCTATATAGTTTACGTACGTGGGCCGGATAGCCCGCATACACGGGCTAAAGTAATCTTGCTTTCAAAATATTTAATTAAGGCTTCAATTACAACTAATTTAATGATAAAGTACATTTAATTTTGGTTTGATTTATGATTTTATTATTTTAAAGGATAATCATCAAAGGCATAAAGTACTGTAGATAAGTAACGTTCGCCGGTATCGGGCAACAGAGCAACAATCATCTTTCCTTTATTTTCGGGAAGCAGAGCCAATTGAGTTGCTGCATAATATGCTGCCCCGGACGAAAAGCCTACCAGTAACCCTTCTCTCTTGGCCAATTCACGACTGGTGCGTATGGCATCATCGTTTGATACCGGAATAATTTGGTCTATTATCGAAGCATCATAAGTCTTTGGGACGAAACCTGCACCGATACCTTGAATTTTGTGAGGTCCCGGTTTTCCACCCGAGAGTACAGCTGAATCAGAAGGTTCGACTGCAACAATTTTAATGTTTTTGTTATGCTCTTTCAACGCTTTTCCTACACCGCTTATCGTTCCGCCGGTTCCTACTCCAGATACGAAGAAATCGATTTTTCCTTCCGTATCATTCCAAATTTCTTGGCCGGTGGTATGATAATGTGCCAAAGGGTTAGCCGGATTCTCAAATTGTTGTAGAATCACGGCATTCGATATTTTCTCTTTTAATTTCATCGCTTCTGCTATTGCACCTTTCATGCCTGTTGAACCAGGAGTGAGAATTAAATCGGCTCCGAGTGCCTTTAATAAATTACGGCGTTCAATGCTCATGGTATCCGGCATTGTCAAAATCAGTTTATAACCCTTGACGGCAGCAACAAAAGCAAGTCCAACACCGGTATTGCCACTTGTCGGTTCAATCAGAGTATCTCCCGGCGTCAATAGTCCTCTGTTTTCAGCGTCCTCAATCATAGCCAAAGCAATGCGGTCTTTTACACTTCCGGCAGGATTAAAAGATTCGATTTTTGCGATGAGCCGAGCTTTTAAACTCTTGCTTGCATTGTAATTACTTGTTTCCAACAACGGTGTATGACCGATCAATTCCGTTAATTTTTTTGCTATTCTTTTCATAATGATATAATTAATTTGTTTATATTTCTTTCGGTTGTAAAGGTAGTGTGGTTTAGTTAGATACGAAATACCATATCTGTGGTAATTATATGCTAACAATGTGGTAAATCAAGTGTTTTGAAGTTAAATAATGAAGAAAAAAGCCTTAGCTACAGAAAAGAGCAAAAAGAAATATGTAACTTTGAGAATTAATCATTTAAACATTTATACAACAATGAAAGTATATGTATTTTTGGCCGAAGGCTTTGAAACTATTGAAGCATTGGCTCCGATTGACGTATTTAAAAGGGCCCAGATAGATGTTAAATCCGTATCAATTACAAATGCCATAGAGGTTACTTCTTCGCAAGGAGTTCGGGTAAAAGCCGATGTTCTGTTGAAAGACACTGATTTAAGTGACGGAGATATGATTGTTATTCCCGGCGGCAATCCGGGCTACGTGAATCTGGCAGAATCAAAGGCTGTAGGCAATGTCGTAAAAGATTACGACAAGGCCGGCAAATATATTGCCGCTATTTGCGGTGGACCAACAGTTCTTCTTGCAAACAAAGTGGGCAAGGGTAAAGTCATTACTTGTCACCGAAGTGTCAAAGAAGAAATGTCTGATTATAAATATACCGGCAAAGATATAGAAAAGGACGGAAAGCTGATTACTGCAATCGGTGCCGGTCATTCCGTAGATTTTGCGTTGGCACTCCTACAACTGATGGTGGATAAAGCTACTATAGACAGAGTAAAAGCTGGCCTGGAAGTAAAATAAGAAATTTTATTTTTATCCAACAGTGTTCGGCTATTGTTTAAGTAGTTTCGGACACTGTTTTTTTCATTTGAAGCGATTGGTTTTCTATAAATAAACGTTTTTCAAAAATATGTTTTATCTTTGCATGTATTTTTAGATATAAATAAATAAAAGTAATAAAATAAATGGCCTTACAATGTGGTATAGTCGGACTACCGAATGTAGGTAAGTCTACACTTTTCAATTGTTTGTCAAATGCGAAGGCACAAGCGGCAAACTTTCCTTTTTGTACAATAGAACCCAATGTAGGAGTGATTACCGTACCCGACGAACGCTTAACGAAACTTGCCGAGATCGTACACCCGGGACGTATTGTCCCTACTACCGTAGAAATCGTAGATATAGCCGGGCTTGTCAAAGGTGCAAGCAAGGGCGAAGGCCTGGGTAATCAGTTCTTGGCTAATATTCGCGAAACGGATGCTATTATTCATGTACTTCGTTGCTTTGATGATGATAATGTAATTCATGTATCAGACAGTATCGACCCCGTTCGTGATAAAGAGATTATAGATACCGAACTTCAAATCAAAGATTTGGAAACAGTTGACGGCCGTATTCAAAAAGTTGAGAAACAAGCCAAATCCGGTGGTGACCAGGAGGCTAAAATAACATTTGAGGTTCTTTCCAAATATAAGGAAGCACTTGAAAAAGGGCAATCTGCCCGTACGGTTTCTTTTGAGTCGAAAGATGAACAAAGAATCGCTAAAGATTTGTTTCTACTTACGGCAAAACCCGTAATGTATGTCTGCAATGTAGACGAAGGCAGCGTACTGAAAGGAAATCATTACGTTGATAGTGTGCGTAAAGCAATAGTCGGTGAAGATGCCCAACTATTGGTGGTTGCTGCAAAAACAGAGGCCGAGATAGCCGAGTTGGAGACTTATGAAGATCGCCAGATGTTCCTTCAAGAAGTGGGACTAAAAGAATCCGGAGTAAACAGACTGATTAAATTGGCCTACAAGTTATTAAACTTGGAAACCTTTATCACTGCCGGTGAAATGGAAGTCAAGGCATGGACCTATCATAAGGGATGGAAAGCTCCCCAATGTGCCGGTGTGATTCATACCGATTTTGAAAAAGGATTTATTCGTGCCGAAGTGATCAAGTACGAAGATTATCTTAAATACGGTTCGGAAGTTGCCGTACGCGAAGCAGGGAAATTGGGTGTTGAAGGAAAGGATTATATAGTACAAGACGGTGATATAATGCATTTTCGTTTTAATGTATGATCATATAGAACTGAAATATTAAAGTATAAAATTAAAAAAGATGAATGACCTGCTGCTCTTATATATCCATTGGAACCCGAATCCCGAGTTGTTTAACTTATTCGGTATACCTATCCGTTATTACGGCCTACTATGGGCTGTGGGTATTTTCTTTGCTTACCTTATTGTTCATAAAGAATTTCATGATAGAAAAATAGAAGAAAAGAAATTCGAGCCGTTATTCTTTTACTGTTTCTTCGGTATTTTAGTCGGTGCACGATTAGGACACTGTTTGCTTTACGACCCCGCTTATTTCCTTCATAATATTTATCATGTTTGGGAAATAGTTTTACCTATTAAGTTTCTACCGGATATGAATTCTCTTAATCATCAGTGGGGAATATTCTATCCTTTATTGAGCCTTTTTAAGGGACATTGGGCATTTACCGGTTATCAGGGATTGGCAAGTCATGGTGGTACATTGGGTTTAATTATCGCTATAATCCTTTATTGCCGTAAGACGAAGATTCATTATATGGATATTCTCGATATGATCGCCGTAGCAACTCCCGTCACTGCGTGCTGTATTCGTTTGGCCAATTTGATGAATTCCGAAATTATCGGTAATGTGACTACTGTTCCGTGGGCATTTATATTTGAAAGAGTGGATATGCAGCCAAGGCATCCCGGACAATTATATGAAGCAATAGCTTATTTCATTTTATTTCTTATTATGGCGTATATATACAGACATAAAAGTTTTAAAATTCGTCGTGGGTTTTATTTTGGCTTTTGCTTAACCTATATCTTTGTTTTCCGCTTTTTTGTTGAATTTGTTAAAGCAGATCAAGAGAACTTTGAGGCAAATATGATTTTAAATATGGGGCAATTGCTTAGTATTCCTTTTGTTATTATAGGAGTATATTTCTTGTTTTTTTACGGAAGGAAAAAAGAAAAATAACATTTCTGTTTTTACAGAATTATTTAAGTTCATCTCTTTTTCTTCCAAAAGCTTTGGCGCTCATCTGTGTGATATCTACTTGCCAAATCTTTACATATGCAATGGCCGGTTCGCTATATCCGTATTTATTATCGGTGTAGTGATGCATAATGATATTCATTATCCGGCGTTTCTCATTTATTTCTTCGATGAAATGAACTATGCCACGACATATTACACTTTCCGAATGCATGCTGTAACTGCATGCCATTTCGGGGTGTTGGTAAGTCAGTTGCCCGGGTGAGCAAAAGGTGATGCAAACTTTTGGATTGTGCTCAAGCATTTCCAACTTACTTCCTTCGGGGCCCGAATGAAGATAGATCACTCCGTCTGCATATCCGAAAGACATTGGCAGTACATACGGATTATCTTCTAAATCGGTGAGGCCCACAAAACAAGTATCACAGCCTTGAATAATAGTCGCTATTTGTTGATTGTCTTCTATCGTCAAAGTTTTCATCTATAAATAAGCTTTTGCTTTTTCCGGATTATGATATCAATTCATAATCCAATTGTTTCTTTTCCAGATCGGCGCGTGCTACGCGAATAGTTATGGCGTCACCCAAACTATAAACTTTGTGTTTACGACGTCCACGCAGACAATAGTTCTTTTCATCAAATTCGTAATAGTCATCATCAAGATTACGTGTAGGTATCATGCCTTCACATTTGTTTTCATTGAGCTCTACGTATAGTCCCCATTCGGTTACGCCGGAAATTACGCCATCATAAATTTGTCCCAATCGTTCACTCATATATTCTACTTGCTTGTATTTTACAGATGAGCGTTCTGCATTGGCTGCTATTTGTTCCATTTCAGAGCAATGGTCGCATAAATCTTCGTATTTCTTTTGTGATGCACTTCTTCCCCCGTCCATATATTTGGTGAGTAGTCGGTGAACCATCATATCGGGGTATCTACGAATCGGTGAAGTAAAATGTGTGTAATAATCAAAAGCTAATCCGTAGTGTCCGATATTCTCTGTTGAGTAGCGAGCCTTTTGCATGGAGCGGATAGCTATCGTCTCGATAAGGTTCTGAGCTTTCTTTCCTTGTACATCATCAAGCATGTGATTAATGGATTTTGATATATCAGCTTTAGTTCCGGTTGTGCGTACTTTATAACCGAAACGAGCGATAAATTGCGAAAGATTTTCAAGCTTTTCTGGATTCGGTATCTCATGTATACGATATGGAAATACTTTAGGTTTTGTGTTGGAAGGTACTTTTCCAATCTTTTCAGCTACTGCCCTATTGGCTATTAACATGAATTCCTCAACCAGTTTATTGGCATCAGTAGATGTTTTGAAGTAAACGCTAATTGGTTTGCCTTTCTCGTCCAGTTCGAATTTTACTTCGAAACGGTCAAAGTTAATAGCACCTGCTTTGAAACGTTTCTGACGCAAAGCTTTGGCTATGGTATCTAATGTAATTAATTCATCTTTAAATAGACCTTCTTTTTTATCAAGGATCTCTTGCACTTCTTCGTAGGCAAATCTACGGTTGGATTTGATTACGGTGTGAGCGATATGTGTCTTTTTGATGTTTCCTTTAATGTCAATATCGAAAATGACTGAGAATGTTAATTTCTCCTCGTCTTGCCTTAAAGAACAAAGATTATTGCATAGTCGTTCGGGCAGCATGGGGATAGTTCGGTCAACCAAGTAGACGGATGTAGCACGTTTAACGGCTTCCTTGTCAATGATTCCGTCTTCTTGTACATAATAGGTTGCATCGGCTATATGAATCCCGACTTCCCAAAGATTATCTTTTAAAGGGCGAATAGAGAGGGCGTCATCAAAGTCTTTTGCATCTTTAGGATCGATGGTAAATGTTGTTACATTACGGAAGTCTTCGCGTTTGGCTATTTCTTTGGGATTGATTTCTGCCGGAATCTTATCAGCAGCTTTTTCTACAGCTTGAGGATAAACATAGGGCAATCCGTATTCGGCAAGGATGGCATTCATTTCGGTATCATTTTGGCCGGTTTGTCCTAAGATATCAATGACTTCTCCTATAGGGTTTTTGGCTTCTTCGGGCCATTCGGTTACTTTTACCAAAGCTTTATCACCGGATTTGCCACCTTTTAGGTTTTCTTTCGGGATGAAGATGTCGTTAGCCAATTTTCGGCTTTCGGTAACTAAGAAGGCATACGATTTACCGACTTGCAGTTTACCTACAAAAGTATCATTGGCGTGCTCGATGATTTTAACGACTTCACCTTCGGCTTCTTTGTTTTTTCTTTTGGCAAAAAAAGCAATTTCAACCTTGTCATTATTCATGGCGTGAGCTGAATTACGTTCGGCTACAAAGATCGGTTCGCCTTCGCCTTCGGGAATGAAAGAGTTTTTTCCATTACTTTTGCGTTGAAATATACCGGTCATCATCGTTCCGTGGTTATTAATACGAAATTTGTTTTTGCTGATTTCTATAATTCGGTCGTCGTCAAGCAGCGTGTGTATTATATCAATGCAAAGCATTTTTTGGGGATGACTGGTAAGATTCAACTCCGAAAAGATATATTCCAAATTTAGTGTTTCATTTGTTTTGGAACGAAAAAAATCACTTACAATATCAGCAAGCTCTTTTTTGTTAATTCTTTTACTGGCTTCTTTCTCTTTTTTTTTCATCATGACGGAGTTCTTTAAATTGTTAACTTACAAAGTAAGCAATAAATTATTAATAATTCAAGTATTTCTTGTACATTTGCAGTTATTTATCAATGAATTATTTATGTATAGTAAAATGTCTTCTCGTGAACGAGGTATATTCAAAGTTACTATATTAGGAAGTTTGGTTAATCTATTCCTCCTAATTATCAAATTTTTTGCTGCTTTTGTAGGGAACAGTGCAGCTATGCTTGCCGATGCTATTCATTCTTTTTCAGATTTCATTACCGATTTGATCGTACTTGTTTTTTCAAGTATTTCAAGTAAACCGCAGGACAAAGGTCATGATTACGGTCATGGTAAGTACGAAACGATGGCTACCGTTATTATTGGCTTGGCTTTGTTTGCAGTTGGTCTTGGTATCTTTTTCGATGGTTCTCTTTCTATTTATAAGTTTGCCATGGGCAGTCCGATAAAGGCACCCGGTATGATCGCTTTTATTGTGGCCTTATTTTCTATTATTTTGAAAGAATGGCTTTATAGATATACAATAAAAAAAGGAAAAATTTTGAATTCGCAGCCGGTTGTAGCTAATGCTTGGCATCATCGTAGTGATGCATTTTCTTCTATTGGTACGGCTCTTGGTATTGGCGGTGCCATCCTTTTTGGAGAGCATTGGCGTGTGTTAGATCCTATTGCAGCTGTTGTTGTCAGTATTTTGATCATACGTCTTTCTGTTTTGCTGCTTATCCCCTGCATAGGTGAATTGTTAGAGCAGTCTCTTCCCGATACGGTAGAAGAGGAAATAATGAAAGCGTTGACTTCTTTTCCCGGTGTTTCTGATCCGCATCATCTCCGTACGCGTCGTATCGGTAGTTATTATGCTATTGAGGTTCACGTACGTATGGATGGGAATATTCCTCTTAGCGAGGCGCATGCCATATCTTCGGCCTTGGAGCGTAAGATTCGTGGAATATTTGGGCAGAATACGATTATTAATATTCATGTTGAACCGAAAAAATAATGGAAAGTATTTTAATTACAGGTGCTAGTGGATTTATAGGTAGTTTTATTGTTGAAGAAGCGTTGAACCGTTCTTTTCAAACTTGGGCGGGCGTTCGTTCTTCCAGTAGCAAGAAGTATCTATGTAATCCGTTAATCCATTTTCAGGAACTTGATTTTTCTCACCCCGACCGTTTAAAAGCTCAATTACAGGCGCATAAAGATATTGAAGGCAAGTTTGATTATGTGGTTCATTTGGCCGGAGTAACCAAATGTATTGATAAAAAAGATTTTGAGCGGGTGAATTACCTCCAGACACGTTGCTTTATTGAAACACTGAAGGCACTTGATATGGTTCCGAAACAGTTCATATATATGAGTTCACTCAGCGTTTGCGGTCCGCTTCATGAAAGTGATTATTTACCTATTGATGATAATGATGTTCCTCAACCTAATACGGCATATGGTGTTAGTAAGTGGAAGTCAGAACAATATATTTGTAACGAATCAGGGTTGAATTATGTAATTTTTCGTCCCACGGGTGTTTATGGACCGAGGGAAAAAGATTATTATTTGATGGCAAAGTCCATACGTAGCCATATTGATTTTGCGGTAGGTTACAAACAGCAGGATTTGACTTTTATTTATGTGAAAGACCTTGTGAATGCTATTTTTCTTGCTATTGATAAACAAGTTAGTGGCAAAATGTATTTTTTGACGGACGGGGAAGTATATCAAAGTCGTGCTTTTTCAAACTTGATACAAAAAGAATTAGGTAATCCATTTGTTATTCATTTGAAATGTCCTTTATTTATCTTAAAAATAGTATCTTTGTCGGCTGAATTTATTGCTAAATGTTCTAAAAAAAGTAGTACATTAAATGCTGATAAATACAAGATTATGAAACAGAGAAATTGGCGTTGTGATATCTCTTCAGCAAAAAAAGAGTTGGGATATTTGCCGAAGTATCAGTTGGGAAAGGGTGTACATGAAACCATTGCTTGGTATTTAAAAGAAGGATGGCTATAAAGAAACAGGCTTTGAATTTATGTGGATAAACATTTTAAAAAAAACAGAACGACCTCAAGGATTATATGCCGTTGAGAAAGTGACGCTGATTTATACAGCGCTTACAACAATTATTATTTTTTGTATGTTCCGAGAATTACAGCATCCCGGTGAGATGTTGGTGGGTCGTGCTTATATTGTCGTGGCTACTTTTTTACTCATGTATGTTTTCCGTCTTTATCCTTGCAGGTTTACGGCATTGCTTCGTATTGTAGTTCAGATGGGACTATTATCCTATTGGTACCCCGATACCTTTGAATTTAATCGCCATTTCGAAAATCTGGATCATATTTTTGCTTCAATCGAACAATTTGTTTTTAATGGGCAACCATCTATTTGGTTTAGCAATGCTTATCCTCGGCTGTTAGTTAGTGAGGCTTTCAATATGGGTTATTTCTTTTATTACCCGATGATTGCTTCAGTGATGATATTCATCTTCATTCGTCGATACGGCTGGTTTGAAAAAGCTGCTTTTATTATCACTTGTGCCTTTTTCCTTTATTATTTAATATATATATTTGTTCCTGTAGCCGGTCCGCAATTTTATTTTCCTGCTATCGGATTTGATAATGCGATACACGGGAATTTTGTTGCTATCGGTCATTATTTTAATCTTCATCCCCAATTATCGTCAGGTCCCGGTTATCAACAAGGATTTTTTTATAGTCTTGTTGATGCTTCGCAGCAAGTAGGTGAACGTCCTACGGCAGCGTTTCCCAGCTCTCATGTTGGTATTTCGACGATATTGATGATTATAGCTTGGCGGGCAAATAAGAATTTCTTTTTCTGTCTTGCTCCTATTTATGTGTTATTATGCGCAGCAACGGTTTATATACAAGCACATTATGCTATTGATGCTATCGTTGGTTTCTTTTCTGCTTTTTTGATGTATTACGTAGCGTCTTTGTTGTATAAGCGTTTTTTAAGGTAAACGTTTATCTTGATTCTTTTAATTCGTTGTTGACAATGTCCGATTCTTGTATTTTGTCGAATATTTCGAAAAGTTCTTCTTTTGTTTCAGCCCTAAGCATCGCAATTCTTGTGTCACGGAAATTCGGGATACCCTTAAAAAGAGGGCTTGCGGCAAGATGCCGACGTACATGAAGAATGCCGCGGCGTTCGTCAAGCAAATTTACACTATCAATGACTTCTTGGTGTAGTACATTCATTTTCCATTCAAAAGTGAAAGGAGGCAGTTCTTCTCCTGTTTTAAGATAATGCTTTACTTCTTTAAATATCCATGGACGTCCGAAACTGGCGCGACCTATCATGATGGCATCCACGCCATATTTGTCAAAACATTCTTTGGCAATTTTTGGGGTAGTGATATCTCCATTACCTATAATAGGTATATGCATGCGAGGATTCTTTTTTACTTCACCGATAAGTGTCCAGTCAGCTTCTCCTGTATACATTTGTGCACGTGTTCTGCCATGAATTGTTAAGGCGGAAATGCCGCAATCTTGTAGTTGTTCGGCTAGTTCAACAATAATTTTATGATCGTCATCCCATCCGAGACGTGTTTTTGCAGTAACAGGTATTTTTACTGCATTAACAATAGCACTCGTGATCTCAAGCATTTTGGGGATATTTTGTAATAGGCCGGCACCGGCACCTTTTTTTGCTACTTTTTTTACGGGACATCCGAAGTTGATATCCAATATATCAGGGCCAGCCTGTTCGGCAATTTTTGCAGCTTCAACCATGGCCTCGGTATCTTTTCCGTAAATTTGAATGGCGACGGGACGCTCTTCGTTGCTAATGATTAGTTTTTGGATGGTTTTATCAATAGAGCGTATCAGCGCATCGCTCGATATGAATTCTGTGTATACCATATCGGCTCCGAATCTTTTGCACATTAAACGAAAAGCAGGATCTGTTACGTCCTCCATGGGAGCAAGGAAAACGGGTTGCTCACCGAAATCTATTTGGCCTATTTGCATGTCTTATCAACTATTTGAGTTATTTTGGTACAAAAATACAGAAAAAAGTCTACCTTTGTAGCTTTCAACACACGAAAGAAGATGATGAATATAAAAGATTTTGAAATCATGGCTCCGGTTGGTTCTCGTGAATC
>JALNVG010000023.1 GCA_023227685.1 Bacteroidaceae bacterium | reverse complement strand
TTATCTGTCGTCAAACGCGGATAAGTGGCAGTAGCTTTCGTGCTTTCTGTCCAACGATCGCGTGCTATCGCAGAATACTTACTATCTCCGGATATCCAGTAATAAGAGCTGTTCTTTACACCATAAGCACCAAAGTTACCCGTACCTAAAGCGAACAACGTGAAGTTATTCCATTTAGCAGTAAAATTAACTCCCAATGTAAAAGGAGCACCATACCATCCTCCTTTACCCAAGTAAATTTCATCATTACTGTCAATCACATTATCGTTATTTTGATCAACATATTTAATATCACCCGGTCTTACCGTACTGCCTAATTTTTGTTCCGGAGAATTCTTTATTTCCTCCTCGTTTTGAAACAAGCCGTCACTTTTTAACCCCCAAATACCATCTATAGGACGTCCTTTACGTTTTCTATAATCATTATGGATCTCATCACGCTTAGTCGCTTTGGTATCATAATAAGTACCAGCTACACCCAGTGTCATGTCTACTTTCCCAAAACGTTTATTCAAATTTATATTAAAATCAAAACCAATACGTTTATTATTATTATAGTTCAAATAAGGCACAAACGATGCTGCAGGATATCCTGTAGCCAAATAATCTGGATAAAATGTAGGATTGGTAATAAGATATCCTTCCATTGAATTTATAAAGAAGGAAGCATCTACAGTGAGCAACCTTTTCCATAAAGATGCTTTCAAGTTAGCAGAAAATTCTTTGCGCTTAATAAAGCTCAAATCTTTGTTCCCACCACGTAAAGGAATAGTATACTTACCGGATGAACCGTCATACCACCCATAACCATCATTTTGAGACCAAACAGCTTCATACAAATAAAATTCTTTCTTGTCATCGCCTGAGCCGGTAACAAGATCAATGTCTTGATGTAAAATACTGCCCGAGACACTCACCATTAAATCATCCACTATCGGAGAATCAGCGAGAAAACCCTCTTTGCTTAAT
This sequence comes from Bacteroidaceae bacterium, assembly GCA_023227685.1. Classification (GTDB taxonomy): domain Bacteria; phylum Bacteroidota; class Bacteroidia; order Bacteroidales; family Bacteroidaceae; genus JALNVG01. The sequence continues at coordinate 19,552 of JALNVG010000023.1, read as the reverse complement.
CTCCAACCCAAAGTCAACGCTGGAGATAAAGCGTTACGATGACCTTCAGCCAATTTTGCAGAATGAATCATTGCTGAACTAAAATCGACATAATATTTGTTCTGATAATTGTAACCTAACTGAAGAGCTAAATTCGCATTGCAGATACGGTGATACTGTGCCGACAAAGTCTGTTGATAACCAGCTGCTATTAACATTGCCGAAACGTGATGAACCTTATTAAAAGTGTTTTCATAATTAAACTGGCCGGAAAAGGCAATCGTCTGCTTATCTTTACTATTACTCACATTTTGCGTACCCGGTTTTTCATCATTATTTTCTTTTTTCAAGGATACAATCACATCCCGACCATTGTAATTAGACCATGTAGGAGTGTAAATAGCATACTTATTATCAAATGAAGTGGTATACGAAGTTGCATAGTCTACTGCAAACTTGGTATGAAAAGTCAATCCTTTCAATACTTTATCCAATTTAACATCAACACCTGTGTCAAACTGGAATTGACGGCTTGTCCACTTACTACTGCCTGCAGAATAATAATCTCCCAAAATATTAGTCTGATCAATTTGGGTTCCACTTAAAAAATAGTTGCCATCAATAATGTTATTGGAATTATTTATCAAATCCCAAGCTGCGGTTGCATTCGGATCAATATAGCTCAAAGGAATAAGAGGAGCTGCATTTTCAGGCCGGTTTGGTCTGGCAGTTGCCGCTTTATCCCAGTAATCACCTTTAGCACTCTTTGAATCATAAAAAGTAGCATTAGCATCAATATAAGCACTAATGGAATTATTGATTGTCACATCCACATTACCTCTCATATTGAGACGATTGATATTGTTCTTTTTCGCCTCACCGAACTTAAAAAAGTCACCCTGACGGTAATAACCTACATTACTATAAAAGCGTGCACGTTTACTACCTCCAGTAATTTCCGCGGTAATATCAGAACGATTGTAGGCTTTTTTAATGTAATCAGAAGAATAATAATTGATATTAGGATAGCGATATGGATTCTGACCAGAAGCATGGTTATAAATTTGTTCGGAAGTATACGCAATATCCTTTCCGTCATTTAAACGAGCCTCATTATAGAGAGTCATATATTCCGCTGAGCCTAAATACTCAGGAAATCTCTTAGCCACGTGGAAACCCGTATTGGCTCTGACGCTAACCTTTAGCCCTTCAATAGTCCCACGCTTCGTTGTTATCAGCACAGCTCCCTTTACAGCTTTGCTACCATAAAGAACAACAGCTTGAGCACCTTTTAAAAAGGTGATTTGTGCAATTTCAGAAGGCTGTACATTTGTAACATCACGAGGAATACCATCAACTAAAACCAAATATCCGGCATTATCTCCATCCATACCCCATAGGGAATTGCCAGTCCAACCACCTACATATCCTTGCATATTGTCTAAACTAGATGTGTTGTAATTCTTCTTTGACAAATCTTCCATATTAACGACAGATACACCTCCTAATAGATCATCTTGCGCTACTTTACGATAAGCAACCTGCACTACCGAGGCTTTCTCAGCGTTCAACAAATCCTTTTCATTTTCTGTTGTTTGTGCACTAATCGCCAATGGGGAAGAGACAAACATGACACATAAAATGAATTTTGCCTGTATGTATTTCATTTTTTATTCATTTATAATTATACATTCGTTTTCTATATAATAGATCACCAACCGGGGTTCTGTCCAAATCCAGGATAGAGATATACATCATCATCCGGTAATGGGAACCAATAGTGCTTTGTACCGAATATTCGAGTTAAAATAATCTCCTGTCTGAAATTAGCTACTCTTGCATTTCTCGGGTCATTATCCTTAAAGAAATCAGCATTTTCCATGCGATCAAATTCCTGCGAAGTTTTTGTGTTATAAGGATACTCCGTCAGTAACAACCAACGCTGTAAATCATTGAAGCGGAAGCCCTCGAAGGCTAGTTCCACAGCACGCTCACGACGAATCTCATCCATGAATTTATGATCATCCGCTAAATAAGAAGCAGCTACCGAGGCAGCACCACAACGTTCGCGAATTTTATCAATAGCATTCTCTGCTGTCAGTGAACAATTTGAAGCTTTCCCTTGGGAACCACCATATGAAGCACATGCTTCTGCATACATTAAATAAATATCGGCCAAACGCATGTATGGCAAATAGCAATGCAAATTTGCCCCCCAATCATAATCTTTATCACCTTCATTACAAGTATGAGGCACCAATTTTTGGATAAAATACCCGGTACGACTAGCATTGGCAACCGGTCTCATATTACCTCCGGTGAATAGTTCACAATAACGATAAGGTTCTTGTTCTGCACTTATAGTGCCAGACACATAGTGAAAACCATCAAATACGATATCATGATAGAAGCGTGGATCACGATTCTTAAACGGATAATTCGGATCGAAACCAGAATTTGGATCATCCAGAGGAAGTCCATTAGCCATGCCATACATATTTACAAGATTAGCTGTAGGCTGATGAATTACATTGTCATGCGACACAATACCAGCCACTTTCGGTCCGAAAACCTTTGAAGTATTCCAGTTACTGCCATTTGCATCAGGCGATGGGCCCCTGAAAATTGCTTCTACACTCCCTGGCATCAACCAATTCTGCCGTTTGGTGTAAAAGATATCAGTAAAACACGTTTTAGCATCAGACGCTTTTTCATGATTATAAATATCTTTATATTTAAATTCGGCTAATGCATATTGTGTCTTTCCACTTTCCACTAAAGTTAAGAGTTCTCCAAAAGCTTCTGCAGCTTTTTTGCAATATTCTTCATCGTAATTATAAGTCTGACCACCTCCAAGCTGCGCTCCATTTTTCATCAACGGACTACCAGCCCAAAGATAATTTTTGCCAAGATAACCCAGAGCCATAATCTTATTAATACGAAGTTGATTCTTACCCTCAGTATCTTTACCGGCAGTTGTTTTATCCCAATCAATAGGTAACAAGTCTGCCGCCTTTCTGAAATCAGCAGCAATTTTATCAGCACATTCTTGATAAGTTAAACGCGGCAATGTTAACTCTGCAGTTGCATTTTGCACCTGATCCACATAGGGCAAACCACCGAAATACTGTATCAGCTCAAAATGCCACCATGCACGAAAGAAATACAATTGACCCTCAATAAGTTCCTTTTCTTCCTCCGTAGCTGTAGTGAGTTTATCTAAATTAGCAAGTCCCATGTTTGCTTTACGAATACAATACCAAGCATGCGGCCACAAAGAATGATCAAACTTAGAAGTAGAAGTAGGATTACTTCCACTTTTATATAACCAATTTCCGGTTGATTGCCAAGCCCTAAAATTGCCAAGATCCGCTTGATGGGTCATACGACTGTCGGCTTCCGGATTAAATATTTCATCATCACCCCAATTCCATGAAGGACACCAGTTACATTTTTCTTTATCAGGTATACAATTATAAATTTCTTCAATATACCCTTGAAAATTTCGGAAATTCTTGAATGCGTCATCATTGGACACTGTGGATTCAGGCTCTTTATCCAAATACTCTTCACAAGAAACCAAGCACGCTCCCAGAAGAATAAGAGAGAAAAGACCTGTCCATAAAAAAGTGTTATTTATTCTCTTCATCAGTTTTTATTTTATAACGTGAATTTAATACCTAAATTATAGCGTCTCACTGTTGGATAAGCCCCTAAATAACCGGCACCTGACAAGTTTGCCTCACGGTCATCGGGCATTCTGGTCCACAACCAAAGGTTATTACCATTTAAATATATTTTCAAATTATTGATACCAATTCTCTTTATCCATCCCCTATCAAAAGTATAAGAAACTTCTGCATTTTTAAGACGGATGTAAGAGCCGTCATACAAAGATTTAGTACCGGTATTGTAACTTGGAGTTGACAACCAACGAGGAACGGTAACATCAGCATTAGAAGCATCCTTGGACCACCATGTGCCCGTATTGTATACCGTGTTCAATTTATTACCAAAACTGGTTAATGATACATCACGGGTTACGTTTGTAACACCATAGAATTGAACAAATGCACTAAAGCCTTTCCATTCAAATCCAAGAGTTGCATTAAACGTGTTCTGAGGAGTACCGGAATATCCGTATGGAGCCTGGTCTTTATTATCGACAACTCCATCTCCATTAAAATCAACAATGTAATAGTCACCCGGTAGTTTATCAGCATCATTAGAGTCATGAGCAGGACTACCATACAATTGATCATAGTTTTCAATAAATCCGTCATCAATGTATGATTTATATTGACCAATACTATATCCAGCCGATTTTTGATAATTGGGTCTCAATGCTTGGTCATCTTTCAATAATATTCTGTTTTTAGCATGAGTCATACTAAAATTACCCCACAAACGTAATTGGTTTCTAAACTTTTTATTCAAACGCAACTCCAATTCATAACCATTCGTTCGCACTTTACCTTTATTAATAGTCGGTGGTGTTCCGCCAAAATAAGATGGTATTGCGCGATCTGATCCCCAAACTAAAATATTAGAACGATTATCCTCGAATATCTCTACAGTACCAGCTAACAAGCCATTAAGAAATGAATAATCTACACCAAAATTGAACTTCTTAACGGTTTCCCATTTTACATCTTCATTGCCTATAGCCGATTCTCTATACCAAGTATAAATACTTTCCTTCTGGTTCAAATCAATTTTTGTATGCCCTCCATACGCCCACTGGGTCATATAAAGCCAACGCCTACTCGAATCAAAAGCATTTCCTCCTACATTATCATCACCAATTTCACCGTAAGAAACTCTTAATTTCAACATATCTAGCCATTTCTTAGAGAAGCTCATGAATTTCTCTTCTGAAAGCATCCAGCCTATAGCACCCGAATTGAAAAAAGCAAAACGATTGTCTTTGCTAAACTTTTCTGATCCATTATAAGCTCCGTTATATTCAAGGAAATATTTGTTAGCATAGTTGTAGGTAGTACGAAATGCCCAGTCCTCACGATATGTAGGCATAACACTACCTCTTGCATTTTCCTGACGGCTAAACAATCCCATAGCTGTAATACCATGTTTCCCAAAATCACGAGCCCAATTTATTTGTGCCTGATAATAGAGATTACGTACGGTTGCATTATTATCAACCTCCCCGGGAGAAGTAGACCAATTCACACCTTGAGTCCAGTCGAATCCATTATTCGATTCGAAACTCTGACCATTTAATACTTGACCTGTATTAGGATCTATCCATTTTGTTTGTGACGCATTATACATGTCATTAATACCTCTCTTAGTCTCTAAAAAAACATTATCCCAAGAAACAGTACCTTTTACCGACAAGCCTTTTGTTATAAAATTCAAATTTTGTTCTAGAATAAAATCTGTATTAATACGGGTCGTAGTGCTTTTCACAGTTCCACCGGTAGATAAATTCTGCGCAGAATTGGAAACATTAGAAATAGTCGGATAATACCCCCAAGATCCATCCGAATATTGTGGAAGAAACACATCGGGAGCAATGCTATAAGCACCAGCCCACTGCTGTCCTATTGCCCATTCATCATTGCCAACATTACTCCAAGGAGCTTTTCTGACACCATTTGAACCTGATAAATTCATTTTGAACACAGTGGTTCTCGTAATATTAAAATCAAGGTTACTACGAACATTAAGGCGATCATAACCATAACCGGAATTGTAATTACGGTTATTATTATATACACGGAACAAATCTCCTTCGTGAACATAATCTGCAGATGCAAAATATTTCACGAATCTAGTTCCACCACTAACATTTATGTTTGCGCTATAAGACATTGTATGGCTTTTGAATAACGCTTTTTGCCAATCAACATTCGGATAACGTTCGCGTTGCTCTACTGTTGACTGATTACGATAGTTCTCTATAAAAGATTGCGATTTGATGTACGACCATGAATCAGGCCTTAATCCTAATTCATTTTCTATCGCAACATTACGTGCCATCAATGCATCATAAGAATCCATTTTATTGGGAAGCTTTGAAGGTGATTTCATTGTTGCATTAAATCCTACATCTATTTTCGCACTACCTTCTGTACCACGTTTAGTAGTGATTAAGATAACGCCATTGGCTCCTTTCACTCCATATACGGCTGTAGCAGAAGCATCTTTAAGAACCGAAATAGATTGTACAGAGGTAATATCCACAGAACTCATTGGACGTTCGATTCCATCGACCAATACCAATGGATCACTGTTATTCCAGGAACTAGCACCTCGAATGACAATTTTCGGTTCTTCTTCACCAGGCATACCTGTACCTTGAGTAGTGATTACACCCGGCAAGTTACCAGTCAATGCCGCACCAATGTCAGATACGCCACCTGCACGCTCCAACACTTTACCGGTAGTTTGCGTGATAGCTCCTACCACACTAGCTTTTTTCTGCACGCCATAACCCACAACGACGACCTCTCCCAACTGTACATTATCGTCTTCCAGAACGATTTTGAGCTGCTTATTAGGCGTAGCCTTAATTTCGCGAGAACGCATACCTATAGAGGATACAACAATAATAGAATTAGCTTTAGGAACTTTCACTGTAAACGCCCCATATAAGTCTGTTATTGTTCCTATTGAAGTATGTCCTTTCACTACAATATTTGCTCCAATTACAGGTTCATTCTTTGAATCAACTACAACTCCTTTCACCACGTTCCCATTTTGTGCATAAGCAATAATATTGCTTATCAACAGAAATAGAAATAGGCAAGAGACCCTTCGATTTCTTTTTTTTACATTTTTCATTACTACTTATTTAAGAATTAACAACTACATTAGTGCTTTTAATTATTATGACATTAAGATTATTAAGTATCATCATATAAGTACATAAAATTGAATATTTAAGATTAACATACAATAACACATATCGGTTAGGCACTATTAATAGTAGCCACACTATGTACACACACTCTGCTACCTCTATCGAAAGCACCATTTCCAGAAGAGACCATTACTCCGGCTACAACACCTTGCAAACCTTTGACCATGTTTAATGGATTTCTTTTCAGAATGTGTTTTTTATCAACAGCCGTCTGCACTTGTGGAAATAGAGAATTTAAGCATAACAAGAAAAAAAACTTAAGGTTCGAAAAAAAAAGATTTGTGATTTTCATACCATAATTTGTTTTTATAATTACTAATAATAAACAAAACTTAAAGATTACTTAAGAAATCGGGATTCCTGTGTTTCAATATTTTAATGTTATTTTTAAGATTACATATAATAATTTCACTGCAAATATACCTATATATAAGTTATTATATGTCAACGGATGTTCCAATGGCGTTACTATCAGTTACATTCGCATGCGGATTTATTCCATATGTATTTGTTTATGTTACACTAACCGCCACCCGTAATAATTTGTCTTTATTATCTCTTATTAATGTATAAAATCGTGCCATTCAATGATAAATCAAATTATGATGAGTCTTAACTCCAAAAACAATTGAAGAGCTATATGAAAACAGACATAAAGCACAAAATTCCTTTCATAAAGAGAAATCCCCAATTATATAAAGTAAAAAGAATATATAACGATTAGCTAAAAATGATCCGTTTTGTTTGTCTATTTTATTAAAATGATTTATCTTTGTTAATCCTCTATCGCGATAATTTTTAAAATTCTATACTATAAGGATCATATAATACTCAATTAAAAAATAATGAATGTTATCAAACGGAGAACATATTTGTTGACCATATGCATATACTTCATTTTCCCTCCTTTAGTGATGTATGGTGAGATTGTCGTATACAATCAAAAAACGCTAAAATCAGTTGTATACACTTCGGCTAGTGAATTTATGGGTGATAGCAAGACCATCAATGACCCACAAGAAGACAAAAGAAACAATTACAAACATTACAACAAACAAACCAAATCATATCAGAAAAAACAATTACAAAGAAAAACTATTTATGAAATGCTTATTATCTGTATCAGTTTTCTATCCATACTGTTATACATGTACTATTTTTGGCACAAAAAAAGAAAAGAGCAAATTCTTGACAAAGAAGAAGCCACACATGGCTTTGTCGTATTAAACAATATCACAGTACCTATTTTATTAATTGATATTGAGAACAACAATAAAATAATTTTCTGGAATAAAGCTGCCGAAAAAAAATATGGAATGGAACTCATCTCCCATCCTACTCCACATCTACTCGGAAACCAAGAATCCTACGATAAGTTTAATATAATCTATCAAGATGTATCTTCCTTATACGATGAACGAATCATACAAAAAGAACACAAAATAACATATGTAAAGACACAAAAAGAAGCTATTACCAATGAAGGAAAAAAATTCATGGTAATTGTACGTATAGACATCACCCAATTAGTTGAAGCCAAGACTAAGGCTCAACAAAATAATAAATTACAAATAGAATTTATACGTAACATCAGCCACGAAATCAGAACCCCGCTCAATGCCATCGTCGGCTTCAGTAATATGCTTGCCGAAACCGGTTCTGTAAAAGAACGAAAAGAATACATCCGGATCATCAACGAAAACAGTTCAAAACTCAATCAACTGGTTAATGATATTCTTACTTTAGCTAAACTTGAATCAAGAACAACTACCTTTTTACGAAAAGAAACGGACCTAAATGCTACATTGTATAAGATAGTAAAGAAATTCCACCATCTCATAGGAAAGAAAAAGATACGAATTATACCTATATTAACAGCTGAATCGTGCAATATGCTATTAGACATTGATTTTATAAAGACTCTCTTTTCAAACTTAATATCAAATGCCATTAAACATTCAAATAATGGTGAGATAAAAATCGGTTATCTGATTAAGGGAGAGCAAATATATTTCTTTGTCCAAGATTCTGGCAAAGGCATTGTTCGAGAACGTTGGGAATCAATATTCGACAAATTTGAAAAAATCGACAGCTTCTCGCAAGGCACCGGTCTCGGTTTATCCATCTGCAAGCAAATATTTATGTACGAAACCGGAAGCATCGGCGTATATTCGTTGTTGAACAAAGGTTCTCTGTTCTGGTTTTCAATGATAAGGACGGACAGAAATATTCAATGTAGTGGAATACACAAAGATATCTCCAAAATAGCTGATGAAATTCTTGAGAGACGAAAAAAAGGATTATGGTTTGATGCAAAAGGCGGAACAATAATGGTACGAAAAGGTTATCTTCAAAATCAAAATAAGGAAACATGAATAGTATTATATATTACACTATATTCGGCATGATTGTTATCCTTTTGATAATAGCTGTAATCATATATATTTCTCTGAGGCATGGCTACAAAAAGTCTACTGAAAAGAAAAAACTATTCAATAGAGTATTAAATATACTATCTTTTTCGGTGCATTTAAGTGATGGCGACAATAACTTTGTAAAAATTTATAGGAATAAAACGGACATAAAAACATTAGGCAAATTAGCTAACCAGACATTAAAACAACGCGAAAAGAGACATCATTACAATGCCGATCATAAACTTGATAAAAAGGTATTGGATAGTGGAGAAAACTTCTACGGGCAATTTCTTATCGAATATCAAGATGGGAAAAAGCATGAATCGGTTATTTCAAAATCAAGAATTGACTATAAAAACAAACATTTCATTCTGACAGAAATAGCTGATGTAGATGAACTGGTTATGGCTTACAAACAAGCCACCATGTCGGATCAGATGAAATCGTCGTTTCTTGCCAATATGAGCCATGACATTCGCACTCCCCTCAATGCCATTGTCGGATTCAGTTCTCTTTTGCAAGATTGCAAAGATAAGGAAACCCTGAAAGAATATTCTGAGACGATCTCTTTCAATAACCAACAAATGCTGAATCTGGTAGATCAAGTACTTGAAATAGCACAAATGGATTCTCAATTTATTCAATTCAACGACCAATGGTTGGATATGATTATCTACGCCAAAGAACTTAAACACATGTTTGAGCATCTCATCGTTAATAAAAATATAACCTTTGATATTTATAGCCCATACCAATCTTTTTTGCTCAAAACGGACGAAGCACGACTAACGCAAATCATCAGTAACTTCGTATCGAATGCTTTTAAATTTACCCAACAAGGTTCCATACAATTAGGACTACTGTACAAACAAAAAAAGTTTATAGCTTATGTTGCTGATACCGGTTGTGGCATATCCGAAGAAAAACAAAAACTTATGTTCCATCGTTTTGCCAAGCTCAACTTAACAGCCAAAGGTACAGGCTTGGGGATGGCAATCAGTAGGAGTATTGTTGAAGCGAAAAAGGGTTATATAGCTGTATATTCAAAACTCAATGAAGGTTCGATATTCTATTGCGTAATACCGGAAAAGGCAAAAAATATCAAGCTAAATATAAACGAACTAAAAAATATCAATCACATTATGCAACATATTGAAATTATTCATGACTAACCGTCGTTCTTGTTTTACTTTCATCGCTTTTCTCCTTTAATAATCGCAAAGAATAAATCCCGGTAGAACATTGCTTTGCAGAAGCGATAAAACGAATATTTATAGATGTATCTATGTTTCCTTTCTCGTTTATAAGATTAGAATCATTCAACGCTATAAAATTTATTATATCGTAAAAACAACGACCTTTATCTATTAGACATAGGCGTTCAGTATGAATAAAATGTCCATTCTTGCTATGATTCCCCATTCCGGAGCCGACGCAACACCGCGATAATAAAAATTATTTCTTAGAAATGAACTTATACAGAAGCACTCCATGAACCGGAACCTTGAGTTTAAGCTCATCATTAGAGGTATTGATGCTACCGATATTTTTCTGTCGCCAGAGGTCGCGTACCATTTGCTGACCGGTAATACCAAGTTTATCAAAATCTTTGTAAGAGAGATCAACTGTCTCAAGGCCAAAATTACAGAAGCCCACAGCATGACTACCATCTTCAAGTTCTTTTACGTAAATACGTAAATCACCAATCGATTGAACACAAGTAGCTTCCTTACCGAGTGGATCCTGATCTATAGCAATTACCTCGTCGTTGGTCAGCAGATTTAATGTAAAATCATCAAATTTTTCCATATCGCAACCTATGAGAAGCGGTGCGGAGAAGAGACACCAGAGACTGAAATGAAGGTATTGCTCGTCAGGTTTGAGTCTGCTAGGATGTGGATCTCCCCAACCTACGGTACCGATTACGAGCATATCCGGATCATTCCAATTGCCCGGTTTCGCCCATGCGGCAGCTTTATCCTGAGCCAAAACGATATTTCTCACACTTGCCCACGCATCAGTAATATCATTTGTCGTTCGCCAACTATTACCTCCGATAGAGCCACCCCATGTCCAAACATCAGACATACCATATTGACAAAGACTATAGACGATGTCACGAGGCTGCTGGCGAAGATATTCACCCATCAACTTATATGGTTTAACGGCTATCGGAAGATTATCACCACCTTGAAATGACAGAGATGAGACTTTGTGAGGATCATTATCCGGCATACCATTTATAACACCACCATAACTGCACCAATCATATTTCAAATAATCAAAGCCCCATTTGGCATAACTTTGTGCATCCTGTTTTTCATGACCATAGCTGCCTGCACAACCGCCACAAGTCCATGGACCGGGACTGGAATAGATTCCGATTTTTAGTCCGAGACCATGTACGTAATCAGCAAGCACTTTCATGTTTCCAAATCGAGAATTAGGCACTATATTTCCTGCTTTATCACGAAACATACCACGCAAGGTTTGATCTTTGGAATCGCGATTATTTTGCCAATAATCATCAATATTGATATAGTTCCAGCCATGATTGATAAGTCCGCTTTTTACCATTGCTTCTGCTGCCCGTCTCACCTTTTCGGCCGAAACTTCACCTGCAAAACAATTCCAGCTATTCCAGCCCATCGGTGGTGTAAGTGCTATTTGACTTCCACAGACAATACGCAGTTTCTTTTCAGACTTACCCTCTGCATTCTTTGCAACCAAGGTAACAATAGAAGTTCCGGCCTTAGAAAGTTTACCGGTAATTATACCGGTTTTGGAATCAATTTTTAAACCCGAAGGCAACCCTGCAGCCGAAAAGCTCATTGGCCTGACACCGGTAGCAGGCACACGAAACAAGAAAGGAGAACCCGGACGTACTCCAAAAACACTCGCGCCATTGATTCTCGGCTTAGCCGAAGGTGGAGGAGTAAGAATATAAGGTTTACTCGCCACGGGATTGGTCGTAATAAAAGTATTCACATCTATTGCCTGGAATTTTGCATTTGCCCAATCTGCATGGTCATAGTAATTACCATTGCCCCCATCGGTCACTGCTAACTCAATTTTCTCTACACCTGCAAGCGGAACAGAACATAATTTGGCAGCATCCCCTAAGCGCATCACACCGCTCGACCATAATTTTCTGCCATCACCATATACAACAAACTCTGCAGCAGGCTCATGACCAATCACCTCATCATCAATACCAACTTGTGCTGTAAAATCTATAGCCTTTTTGTTCAGCAGAATAAACAAAGAACTTTCGGCATGAGTTCCAAAACCACGCTCAAAAGTTTTACCTCCAATTGTCAAGACTTTGCCATCAACAGATTTATTTTTTCCCGGCATACCGTATCCTTGGGTAACAGTACTGAGATCTAACTGATCAATCCACACTGTTTGAGCAGATAAATGATTCAATCCAATCAAACTAAAAAGGAAACCGATAATTGTTGCTAATTTAATGTTACTTGTCATTTTCATAAGATATTAAATTTTCTTATTAGATTTTATTTATCCGGCTAAATTGTCAATATGAATTTCATATGTCTCTATCCTTAGAAACAGAAGTTGCATTTACTTGAATTCATTTTAATATTTATGAATTTTGCCAAATAAGATTTATACCAAAAATACTTATTCATGCAAATATAGTAAAAGTATGCGAATCTTAAAATTTTGATAATAATAAAAAACAACTACATTTAAGAAACTGATTAAAACAGCAACCCTTTGACGACTTTAACCCCCGTATATTTAGGTATCCAGACTTTCAATCTTTCCACTTTCGTCAATCACTTTTTCAGCAAAAGATTTGCTTATAGCAAGAATTATTACGAATATTGCAAATAAATTATTATTCAAATGAAATATAAGATAATAGCAGGACTCTTTTTCCTAAATTCATTAACCGCTTTTTCGCAGAAGGTAGTGATCGTTTCGCCCAATCAAAAGATAAAGGTAGGCCTTTACAACACAAAAAACGCCCAAACAGGCGAATGGTATTTGAAGGTTAATTATTCAAATAATGGTAAAACATGCGAGGTCATTCCGCAAATATCATTGGGGCTTTCCCGTAGCGACCAGACTTTTTCGGAAGAACTGAAATATTTGAAAGTCGGCAAACCTCTTTTAATAAACGAACAATATTCGGCATTACACGGCAAACGCTCCCAATGTCATAATTCGGCAAACGAAACGGTAGTCTCTTTTGAAAACCCCGATAAAACGAAATTAGACCTAATTATCAGAGCCTATAACGACGGCGTCGCTTTTCGTTATGAATTTCCTAAAAAAGAAGGTTCATTTGTAGTCAATGATGAACTGACCACATATTGTATACCGGACAGCACCAAAAGATGGATGGAAAAATTCAACACTGCCAACGAAGGTCTTTATACAGATATGAACACCGGAAACATTCAACAAGACTGGGGCTATCCCGCACTTTTCAACACCCCCGATAAAGAATGTTGGTATTTGATTCACGAAGCCGATTTAGATAGAAATTATTGTGGAACAAAGTTATCCAATGTTGTTGAAAAAACAAAATATAAAATTACTTTCCCCGATCAAAGCAACGGAAGAGGACTAGGTGAGTCAAAGCCAACCATTACCCTCCCCTGGAAATCGCCTTGGCGAGTAATTATCATCGGTAGTCTTGCCGATATTGTAGAATCCACACTGATCAATGACGTATCTACTCCTTCGGTTATTTCAAAAACAGATTGGATCAAACCGGGCATTGCATCATGGAATTACTGGTCTGACAATCACGGAACGAAGGACTTCAAAACGGTATGCAAATTTGCCGATTTGGCAGCCTCTATGGGTTGGCCATATACCTTGCTCGATTGGGAATGGGATGCCATGGGCAATGGAGGAAATTTGGAAGACGCTTTAAAGTATATTCATTCATTAGGAGTAAAACCTTTGATATGGTATAATTCAGGAGGAAATCATACGGGGGTTACTGCTACTCCCAAAGACAGGATGCTGACCCATAAAAATCGTGTTGAAGAGTTTACCAAACTAAAGAAATTGGGTGTTGTAGGTGTGAAGATTGACTTCTTCGAGAGCGAGAAACAAAACATGATTAAGTATTATCTTGATATCTTGGATGATGCAGCCAAATTTCAGATGATGGTTTACTTTCACGGTTGTTTGGTTCCTCGCGGATGGGCCCGCACATACCCCAACCTGATGACATACGAAGGGGTACGCGGAGCCGAATGGTACAACAACGGACCGGAATTTACCACAACTGCCCCAAGGCATAATACCATCCTGCCATTCACCAGAAATGTAGTCGGGGCGATGGATTACACACCGGTCACTTTCACCAATTCCCAATATCCGCATATCACCTCTTATGGACATGAATTGGCATTAAGTGTAGTCTTTGAATCTGGCATACAGCACTTTGCAGACCGTCCCGAGGGATATTACGAATTGCCCGATGCAGCCAAACATTTCCTTATGGAAGTACCCAATGCATGGGATGATACCAAGCTGATCGATGGCTATCCGGGAAAGGATCTAATTATAGCCCGAAATAAAGGCAATGCCTGGTATATCGGATGCATAAGTGCCATGGGGACTCCTGAGAATAAAACACTGACGTTTAATTTTCTACGCGAGAATGTAAAATACAAACTTACTATAATTTCAGACGGTGAACATGATAAAAAATTAGTAACACGATACATGGTCGTTGATAAATCAAGCACTACTAAAGTAAGAATATTGGGAAGAGGCGGTTTTGTAGCTTCCCTCATTCCACTGCAGTAATTCATTCTCTAATTCCATAAAAAGAGTTACGCCACGACAATGAAATATATACCAATGCAGAGCCTATTGAGAAATTATCTCCCTTCCGATTATATAGATTCTTATTCAAAAGATGTAACCTGCCAAGAGGCTATTACACCGGAAGAGTTCTTCAATATGGCATTTAAACAATTTCCTCGTTGGGTCAGTTGGTTATTAAAATTAAGGAATGTGTTGGTAAAGCCGTTAGGCCTAGATACCAAGAGCCGTTTTTCTGATTTTGTGCGTGATAAAAACGATAATGAGATTATATGTGGAATGCCTGACAAGCATCTTAATTTTAACGTCTCATTGTGGTGTGGAGAATATAAAAACAAGAGACAGGAACTTCGGATTACAACTGTTGTGAAATACAACAATCTACTCGGAAGAGTATATTTCTTTGTTATTCGACCGTTTCACTGTATAATTGTTATATCCATACTAAAGCATATTAGTCTGATAATAAGAAAATAAATATCATATTTTCGTTATAACAATGGCAGATATTTTGTATCGCAAAACCATCAAACTTGCGATGCAAAGCTACTATATTTGCATCGCAAGAGTGATCCATTTGCGATGCAAATGTAAAACAGGATAAGACAATACGCAAAATGGTGAAAATGGATGCATGCCCTTATTATAACAAGAGTTATTGGGATAAGAAAGAGAGTTATTGGAATATCATTACTTCTTATCGGATTAACTCTTGTTGTAATTGAGATGTCTTTCGCTAATAAATACATGGGATAATACCAAGCTGATCGACGGCTATCTTGGAAAAGATTTAATTTTACAAATTAAATTATTCCATAAACTTAACTTTTCACTTCCAAATATTCTTTTTCCCATATATCTTCTGTAATATTTTCCAAATCTTTATCATACTTTACAAGATTATCATAGTATTCTTTGTCTTTTAATATTTCATTGGCAACCGAATCTGCACCTCGACTTTCTTTTGTTAAAATATGAGACCTGAAATTTTCATAATGATCACGTATGGAACAAGGCATTAACAAATTATCTGCATGCATTCTGTTATCTAATTGCGTTTTGTTTTGCCAATTACGACCGTTAATCATTAAAGGAGATTTCAATGCCGTGCAAAGAGATTTCCCTTCAGCATACAATTTATTAACATTATCGATAGTATAAGGTACAAATACGCATGGCATAATATCCCCGTTCCAATCAATGTATACATAACCTCCATTTCGTCCGTAAGCCACACAACCATTAACCAATACCCCACTGTTCCAAAAATCAGCTACAGGATAATTGTTTTTCAACATCTGCTCCCATTTACGATAAAGCTTTAGCCGATCTGCAGGAGGTGGAACCATTTCAAATGCGGATTTTCCTCTACCTATAGGCATAAGCTGAAATTGCCACATAAATGAGACTCCTTGCTCGTCAAAATAGAATTTATAAAAATCATCTGATAACAAAAGCTCTGTATTGAGAGTAGTTGTGGTAACTGAAATGATATAGGGTACACCTGTATTTCTTAAAATCTCAAAACTTCTTAAGATGCGCTTAAAAACTCCCTTTCCACGACGTTCATCTGTTTCTTTTTCATATCCTTCAACTGAGATGGCTGGAACTGCGTTTCCTGTTTTTTCCAGACGATCAGCCATTTTCTGATCAATCAAAGTACCATTAGTGTAAAACATGAAAAATACATCTTGATATTTTTCAAATATGTCTAACAAAGTCTTATCTCCATCATGGTACATTGTAGGTTCTCCACCACTGATAACTACAAAGCGACCATTGGCATTCTTTCTGAAATCACCTACAATTTTGTCAAAAACATCATAGCTCAAATGAGGTGTTGTCTGAGCGTCACTACATGCATAACAATTTGTACATTTCAAATTGCAGCGCTGAGTAGGTGATATAACTAAAAAACTTGGTGGCTTTACACCAAACTTTTCTTTATAGTCATTTACAAAAGCACGATATGAAGTTTTATCTCTATGAAAAGCCCCTTCAAGAAGAGCATTGCTTAATCGTTCCAGTACATGGCGGGAAAAGTAACCTTTATTTATATTTGTTAATGCACGACGTAACAAAGCTCTTGACCAGTCATATTTTTTCATCTTTACCGCCAACAAATCATTATCACTATCTTCAACAATACTTTTATATAATTGGGATTCGATTTTCTTCACAACCCCCTGTTGAACCACCTTGTGGTCTAACATCGAAAATAAAACTTGATTAATATTAATCATAACTTATTTATTTAATTGTTTAAAAAAATATTCATTCAAATCAATAGTGCATCTGAAAGTGCATCTTAATAATCAATATTATATATAACTTATAATATGTTTAAAACAATAATAGTAAATTTTTAAAAAATTATGAAGTATAATAGTTTATTAAAAAAATATTTAAATATATTTATTACATTTATACCTTAAATTAACGAGATACAACTATTTAGTATACTTTGATTACAACTTTCCCTCTTTTCAGGGAAGCTGACAAACTCTTTGGATACCATACTTCTTATCGGATTAACTCTTATTATATATAGAGATGTCCTTTGCTGATTGTAGGTTATAGCTTTTATTTATAACGAGCTTTTCACGTTATTGTTATTGTCCGCATGTGGTAAAAAAAGTTCCAAAACAACAGCCACCACCCAATTTTCACAAACTAAATCAAATGCTTGAACCATATTTAATTACTATAGACAATATTTCTGTAGAAGAAGTGTTTTTTTTCAGAAAAAGAGAATTATTTCAAGACAAGTAAGGCCGATAAAAGCCGACTGAATCAATTGCATAAACGGACAATAAAGTATAAAAACATTCTTGATCTTTTTTTGTTTAATATATAATATAGATATTTGTATCATTATATATAAGCTAAAAAGATGTCATTAAAATACGGGATAATAGGAACAGGAGGTATTGGTGGATATTGTGGTGGAAAGCTTGCCAAAGCAGGAAAAGATGTCCACTTCCTTTTCCATACAGATTACGATTACGTGAAGAGTCATGGTTTGCAGATAGATTCAGTAAATGGAGATTTCCATTTATCCGATATCAATGCATACAATAGCACTAAAAATATGCCTCAGTGCGATGTGGTTCTTGTGTGTCTTAAATCAACAAATAATTATTTGCTGAAGGATATGCTTCCACCCCTTTTACATAAGAAAACGCTTGTTATTCTTATTCAAAACGGTATAGGTCTGGAAGAAGATTTGCAAAAAGATTTTCCGGAATTGTATATTGCTGCAGGACTGGCTTTCATTTGCTCAAGTAAATTGGGGAAAGGACATATCCTTCATCAAAGTCTTGGAAAAATTAATATAGGAGATTATTCCTGTCATGATTCTTCTATTCTAAATCATGTTCTTTCTGATTTTCAAGAATCAAGCGTAGGTGTAGAGCTTGTTGACTATAGGGAGGCTCGTTGGAAAAAAGCCGTGTGGAATATTCCTTTCAATGGCATGTGTGTGGCATTAAATACGACCACTGATAAGCTGTTGGCTCATCCGGCTACCCAACAATTGTTACATGAGATGATGTTGGAAGTGATCAGAGCCGCAAATCTTTCAGGGTCGGAACACAAGATTGAAGAGTCTTATGCAGACCAAATGATTGAGTTGACTAAGAAAATGCCTCCTTATGCCCCGAGCATGAAGCTTGATTTTGATTTTCATCGTCCTCTGGAGATCTATTATATCTACTCAAGTCCCATTATAGAAGCTAAGAAAAATGGCTTTGATATGGTAAGAGTGTCAATGCTGGAGAAGCAATTAAAATTTATCGAGAGCTCTTATTTGGGCGTCAAAGAGTGAATTAGGTAAAGAAAACATCTTCACTATCAATTTTTATTTTAGAAAGAAAACAGAAATGATCATGCAAACAGGAGGAGTAATCTTCGATTTTAACGGAACGTTATTTTGGGATTCTGAGTATCAGGAAATCTCGTGGGATAAATATTTAGAGACCCATAACATTAACCTGACAATGGCTCAAAAGAAAGTATATATACACGGTAGAAACGGAAAAGATACACTTGAATTTCTATTTAAGCGAAAATTAAATGATTTGGAAGTTGAACAATATACCGAAGAAAAAGAACTTCTTTACAGAAAGGAATGCCTTAAACACGATATGAAACTTGCTCCTGGAGCGATAAGCCTTTTAAATTATTTAAAAGCGCAAAAAATACCAATGGCAATTGCAACAGCTTCAGGAAAAACAAATGTGGATTTTTTTATCGAGAAATTAAACTTACTTGATTATTTCACCGAAGAGCACATTATCTACAATGATGGAAAAATAAAAGGTAAACCCCACCCCGATATATTTGAGAAGGCAATATGCAAATTAGGTGTGAGAAAATCGGAATCAATTATCTTTGAAGATTCTTTTTCCGGTATTCAAGCAGCCATTAATTGCAAAGTGGCAAATGTTATAAT
>JALNVG010000022.1 GCA_023227685.1 Bacteroidaceae bacterium | reverse complement strand
GCTATGCAGGATGCAACTGCTCAAATGGCTTTACTTCAATTTATGAATGCCGGGAAAAAACAGGTGGCTGTTCCTTCAACTGTCCATTGTGATCATTTGATACAAGCGGATCATGGTAAGGATGAAGATTTGGTTGCTGCGATGTCGGTTAATAAAGAAGTTTATGATTTCTTGCATGATGTAGCTTCCCGTTATGGAATCGGTTTTTGGAAACCCGGAGCGGGGATCATTCATCAAGTTGTACTTGAAAATTATACGTTTCCGGGTGGTATGATGATTGGTACCGATTCTCATACTCCTAATGCCGGTGGTATGGGCATGGTAGCTATCGGCGTAGGTGGTGCTGATGCTGTGGATGTGATGAGCGGTATGGAGTGGGAGTTGAAGATGCCCCGCATTATCGGTGTTCATCTTATCGGCAAACTTAGTGGCTGGACTTCTCCGAAAGATATTATTTTAAAGTTGGCCGGTATTCTAACGGCAAAAGGTGCAACAAATTGTATCATTGAATATTATGGATCGGGTGCTGCTTCATTATCTGCTACCGGCAAGGCCACGATATGTAATATGGGTGCTGAGATAGGTGCGACAACTTCGATTTTCCCCTATGATAAACGCATGTTTGTTTACTTAAAAGCAACAGGAAGAGAAGATGTAGCCGTAATGGCCGACCGCGTGGCTGATAATCTTTGTGCTGATAAAGAAGTAATGGCTCATCCCGAAAAATATTTTGATAAATTAATAGAGATTGATTTGTCTGATTTGGAACCGTATGTTAATGGTCCTTTTAGTCCTGATGCCGCTTGCCCTATTTCACTGTTCGCTGATAAAGTAAAGACTAATGGTTATCCTCAACAGATGGAAGTAGGATTGATCGGCTCTTGTACGAATTCTTCTTATCAGGATCTGAGTCGTGCTGCTTCTATTGCTCGTCAGGCGGTTGCTATGAATATCAAAGTGGCTTCACCTCTTATCGTGAACCCCGGTTCCGAAAGAATACGTGCTACAGCCGAACGTGATGGTATCATCAATGCTTTTAAATCTATCGGGGCTACGTTGATGGCTAATGCGTGCGGGGCTTGTATCGGTCAGTGGAAACGCCATACGGACAATCCGACAAAACGGAATTCTATTGTGACTTCGTTTAATCGTAATTTTGCCAAACGGGCGGATGGTAATCCGAACACTTTTGCTTTTGTTACGTCACCGGAGATTGCCGTAGCATTTACTATTGCGGGTGATTTGTGTTTCAATCCTTTGAAAGACAGTCTTTTAAATAAAGACGGAAAGTCAGTTAAGTTATCTGAACCGAAAGGTGAAGAATTGCCGGTCAAAGGTTTTGCTTTAGGCAGTGAAGGCTTTGTTTCTCCCACGGGTGAACAAAAACCAATTAATATTAATCCGGCATCTAAGAGACTGCAATTATTAGAACCTTTTTCTGCTTGGGATGGGAAAGATTTTATTGATATGCCCCTATTGATTAAGACACAAGGTAAATGTACAACGGATCATATATCTATGGCCGGTCCATGGTTGCGTTTCCGTGGTCATCTGGAGAATATATCTGATAATATGTTGATGGGAGCAATAAATGCCTTTAACGGTGAAACAAATAAAGTTTGGAATCGTGCTTCGGATTCTTATGATACTGTTGCCGGTACAGCCAAGCTTTATAAGTCGCAAGGTATTTCATCGATAGTTGTTGCCGAAGATAATTATGGTGAGGGTTCAAGTCGAGAGCATGCGGCTATGGAACCGAGGTTCCTTAATGTTTATGCCATCTTGGCCAAGAGTTTTGCACGGATTCACGAAACAAATTTGAAGAAACAGGGTATGCTGGCTTTGACGTTTGTAGATAAATCCGATTATGATAAGATTCAAGAGCATGATTTGTTATCTGTTACCGGCTTGACGGCCTTTGAACAGGATAAACATCTTACCGTCATCGCAAAGCATGAAGATGGATCGAAAGATACTTTTGAAGTACAACACACATATAATGAACAACAGATCGCATGGTTTCGTGCAGGATCTGCACTTAATTCAAGAAAGAAATGAGTAAAATTGCGATGGATCATGGTACTCTGAAAGTGCCTGATGTTGTGACTGTTCCTTTTATCACAGGTGACGGTGTAGGAAAAGAAATTACTCCCGCTATGCAGAAAGTGGTCAATGCGGCTGTTAAATCTGCATATAAAGGAAAAAGAAAGATTGAATGGTTGGAAGTGTTGGCTGGCGAGCAGGCTTTCAAGGTTGCCGGTTCATGGTTGCCCGAAGAAACATTTGATGCTTTTAGAACTTATTTGGTGGGTATCAAAGGCCCTTTAACCACGCCGGTAGGTGGCGGAATCCGTTCTTTGAATGTGGCTTTAAGGCAGACGCTTGATTTATATGTTTGTCAACGGCCTGTGCGTTGGTATCAGGGTGTTGCTTCGCCTGTCAAGGCTCCCGAAAGGGTGGATATGTGCATCTTTCGTGAAAATACCGAAGATATTTATGCCGGCATTGAGTGGGAGGCCGGTACACCCGAAGCAAAGAAACTTTATAAAT
Organism: Bacteroidaceae bacterium; assembly: GCA_023227685.1. GTDB lineage: Bacteria > Bacteroidota > Bacteroidia > Bacteroidales > Bacteroidaceae > JALNVG01. The sequence continues at coordinate 18,016 of JALNVG010000022.1, read as the reverse complement.
TTCTTCATGATGAGATGGGGGTGACAAAGGTTCGATTCCCGACAACTTCTTCGTTTGGCATCAAACCGGTGTCTAAAGAAGGTACGGAACGGTTGGTACGTGCTGCTTGTCAGTATGCAATTGATCATCATCTGCCATCGGTCACCTTGGTTCACAAGGGTAATATCATGAAGTTTACGGAAGGTGGTTTTAAGAAATGGGGCTATGAATTGGCACAGCGTGAATTTGCTGATGAGCTGGCGGATGGACGATTGGTAATGAAAGATTGTATTGCCGATGCTTTTTTGCAAAACACATTACTTATTCCTGAAGAATATTCAGTTGTGGCAACAATGAACTTGAATGGCGATTATATTTCCGATCAATTGGCCGCTATGGTGGGTGGTATCGGTATAGCACCGGGTGCGAACATCAATTATCAAACAGGAAATGCTATATTTGAGGCTACCCACGGAACAGCTCCCAATATTGCAGGTAAGAATGTGGTTAATCCATGTTCTATTATTTTGTCTGCCGTGATGATGCTCGAATATTTTGGTTGGAACGAAGCTGCTATTTCTATAGAAAATGCCCTGAAACAAAGTTTTGCTGAAGGACGTGCGACGGCTGATTTAGCTCGATTTATGGATAATGGTGTGGCTTTATCTACTTCTGATTTCGCCCAAGAAATTGTTGATAGGCTGTAGGCGAATGTCATTAATGAGAAAGAAAACTCCTGAAATAGGGGGATAAAAATATAAAGAACCGAAGATGATGAATAAAGAATATCTGATATATAAGATTTCTGATGAAATGAAGGAGTGCACCCGGATAGATAACTCCTTATTTAAAAAATATGATGTGAAACGCGGGTTGCGCAATGATGATGGAACCGGTGTATTGGTAGGGCTTACGAAAATTGGTAATGTTGTCGGCTACGAGCGTTTGGTTGATGGTTCTTTGAAGCCGGTACCGGGAAAGTTGTATTATCGTGGCTATAGTATAGATGATATTTCTCATGCTTTTATGAATGAGAAGCGGTTTGGGTTTGAAGAGGTAGCCTATCTACTTCTTTCCGGTAATTTGCCCGATAAAGAGGAATTGAGCTCTTTTTGTGAATTGATTACGGATAAGATGCCTCTTGACCAGAAGACGAAAATGAATATCATAGAGTTGGAAGGTAATGATATTATGAATATTTTGGCGCGCAGTGTCCTTGAAATGTATCGTTTTGATGAAAAGGCGGATGATACGTCACGTGATAACCTGATGAAACAGAGTGTGGAACTCATTTCTAAATTTCCCACTATTATAGCTTATGCTTATAATATGCTTCGTCATGCTACCTATGGCAGATCCTTGCATATTCGTCATCCGCAAGAGAATCTGTCACTTGCTGAAAATTTTCTTTATATGCTAAAGCAAGATTATACGGAGCTTGAAGCACGTATGCTTGATTTATTACTTGTTGTGCATGCCGAACATGGCGGCGGTAACAATTCTACATTTACAGTACGTGTTACTTCTTCAACGGGTACGGATACTTATTCATCTATCGCAGCGGGTATAGGTTCTTTGAAAGGGCCCCTTCATGGTGGTGCTAATATTCAGGTGGTGAAGATGTTTCATTTTTTGCAGGAAAATATTCAAGACTGGACTAACATCAGTGAGATTGACACCTTTCTTACGCGTATGCTGAACAAGCAGGCCTATGATAAATCGGGTTTGATTTATGGAATAGGGCATGCCGTATATACGATATCCGATCCTCGTGCTGTCTTACTTAAAGATTTTGCACGTGATTTAGCCCATGAAAAAGGTAAAGAACGCGAATTTGATTTTCTTGAACTTTTGGAGGAACGTAGTATTGCCATGTTTAAGAAAGTCAAGAATAACGGCAAGACAGTATCAAGCAATGTAGACTTTTATTCCGGATTTATTTATGAAATGATCGGTTTGCCAATGGCTATATTTACCCCATTGTTTGCTATGGCCCGAATTGTGGGCTGGTGTGCTCATCGCAATGAGGAGTTGAATTTTGAAGGGAAACGTATAATCCGTCCGGCTTACAAGAATATTCTGGAAGAAGCTATTCGGTATATGCCTATCAAAGAACGTTAATAAAAAATCCCTAATGATGAAATAATATATTACTCCATCATCAGGGAATTTTTATTAGTCGATATGTGATCTTGCGAAAGATGTTTAGATAGAAAGTTCCTTTAATAGATTAACAAGATCTTGTTCAATCGGTTTGTCATTTTTGATGGCCTTGCTGAAAGGCACGTTTACAATCTGATCATCTTCTATACCGATCATTACGTTTCTTTGTCCTTCCATAATTGCGTCTATTGCAGCGGCACCTAATCTGCTCGCGAGTATTCGGTCTCTGGCTGTTGGACTTCCACCGCGTTGAAGATATCCGAGAATTGTTACACGAACATCATATTGAGGATATTCTTTCTTTACTCGTTCGGCATAATGCATCGCACCTCCCAAAGATGGGCTTTCGGCAACTAATACAATACTGCTGTTTTTTGATTTGCGAAATCCGTTCTTGATAAATTCTTCCAATTGGTCAAACTTTGTCTCGAATTCCGGAATGATCGCAGCTTCTGCCCCCGAAGCAATAGCACCGTTCAAGGCAAGGAATCCTGAGTCGCGTCCCATTACTTCAATAAAGAATAGCCGTTCGTGTGAGGTTGCCGTGTCTCGTATTTTATCCACTGCTTCAATTATAGTGTTGAGCGCGGTGTCATATCCAATGGTGAAATCTGTACCGAATAAGTCATTATCTATCGTGCCGGGTAGCCCGATACAGGATACATCATATTCTTGAGCAAAAAGACGTGCACCGGTTAAAGAACCGTCTCCTCCGATAATGATAAGCGCATCAATCTGCTCTTCCATCATGTTGTCATAAGCGATTTTACGTCCTTCAGGAGTCATAAATTCTTCACAACGCGATGTTTTGAGTATCGTGCCTCCTTGTTGGATAATATTACTTACGTTTTGACTTTTGAATTCTTCAATCTCTTTTGTAATCAGTCCCTTATAACCTCTGTAAATAGCTTTGACTTTTAGTCCATTACAAATAGCAGCGCGTGTTACAGCTCTAATTGCAGCGTTCATTCCGGGAGCATCACCGCCAGATGTTAAAATTCCAATGCATTTAACTGTTCCCATAACAATACCTATTATTATTTAATAGGGCAAAAATACTAATTCCTTGCGGATAATCGAGTGTATATTACATTAATAATTGTTTTATCCCTTTTCTATTCCTTAAAAAAACTTGTAAACTCCCGCAAAACGAGCACTTCTACTGTGCGGTTATGCCCGCATTTTCTTTTTCCGTCTTATATTTTTAAACGGATATATTCAGCAACATTTTCCATCAACCATTTGGGGGTGGATGTTGCCCCGCAGACACCTATAGAGCGTATTCCTTGAAGAAGAGAATCGTCTATTTCTTTTTCATCATCTATTAAATGAGAGTTTGAATTGATTTTTTTGCATTCTTCAAAAAGCATTTTTCCATTTGAACTTTTTTTCCCACTGACGAAAAAAATTAATTCATGTGATGCTGCAAATCTACGAATATTAGGCATTCTGTTTGATACTTGTCGGCAAATGGTATCATTGTACTCAAATGTAGCTTCGGGCGAAATATGTTCTTTGATGTATGCAATTATTTTCCAAAATTCATCGACTGATTTTGTTGTTTGTGAAAAGAGACGGATGCTTTTACGAAGGTCTAATTTTTTTGCCTCTTCAAGATTCTCTATGACTATGGCTTTTCCTTCTGTTTGTCCGACGAGTCCTAAAACTTCGGCGTGACCGCTTTTCCCATAAATAACGATTAGCTTTTCTCCTTTATTATCCGAATGGGATTCTATGTTTACCTTTTTTTGCAGCTGTAGTACAACCGGGCAAGTTGCGTCGATAATTTCAATGTCGTTTTCTTTGGCTATTTGATAGGTCTCGGGTGGTTCACCATGGGCGCGTAGTAATACTTTGACGTGGTGTAACTTTTCAAAGGTTTTATGATCTATTATGATGAGACCGATTTTTTTTAATCTTTCAACTTCGCAATTGTTATGTACTATATCTCCTAAGCAATAGAGCGGTTTTCCTTTGGATAATTCTTCTTCAGCTTTTTTGATCGCTGTTACTACTCCGAAACAGAAGCCCGATCCTTCGTCTATTTCTACTTTAATCATGATTCTTTATTTCTATGGTATAATTTCTATTCGGCTGTTACTCGTTTGAATTGATCAAGTAGCCATGCCTTTTGTTCGTCGATCGTGAGGTCCGAATTATCTAGAAGTAAAGCGTCTTCGGCTCTTTTGAGGGGACTAACTGTTCGATGCTGGTCTATCCTGTCGCGTTCTTTGATATTTTCAAGGATCTCACTGAATTTGATCTTTTGCCCTTTTTTTATTAATTCATTGTATCGCCTTTTTGCACGAATGTCGGGTGAGGCTGAGACAAAAATCTTCAATTCCGCATGAGGAAAAACTGTGGTACCGATGTCTCGTCCATCCATCACGATACCCTTAGATTTGCCCATTAATTGTTGTTGGGCAACAAGATTGCTACGAACAAAATCCAATGTGCTGATGGGGCTTACTTTGGATGATACCTCCAATGTTCGTATTTTGTTTTCCACATTAACGCCGTTTAAATAAGTCTCCGGATTTCCTGTCTCTTGATTTAAATGGAAAGAAATTTGAATGTTCTTTATTTCATGTCTTAGTTTGTCCGTATCAATATTTTGACCGGTGAAAATATGATTTTCCATACTATATAAAGTAACGGCACGATACATAGCTCCGCTGTCAATATAAATGTATTTTATTTCTTTTGCTAAATCTTTGGCCATCGTACTTTTTCCGCAAGAAGAATATCCGTCGATGGCTATGGTGATTTTTTTCATCTTTGTCGATTTTTATTATTTGTGTGCCAAATATACATCATTTTTTATTTCTACCCTCTCTGGTTTCTTGAAAAATTGACCAGATTGCCGGTAAAGCATTAAAAAAACTAAAATCAAAAATAAAAAGAGTAAGTAAAGCTAAGACATGTTATGCAAAGTATTATATTTGCAAGAAGAATAGAACACGTTTTTTAAAATAATATTCTAGTTTATGGAAATTAAAAAATCACCGAAAGCCGACCTGGAAGGTAAAAAATCCACATGGTTGCTCATTGGTTACGTGTTTGTCCTATCTATAATATTCGTTGGGTTCGAATGGACACAACGTGATGTAACAGTAGATACGAGTCAAGCCGCTACCGGTGCCGTTTTTGAAGAGGAAATCATTCCTATCACTGAAGCTCCCAAGCAACAGACGCCACCTCCTCCCGAGGTTCCGAAAGTTGCTGATGTGTTGCAAATTGTGGACGACAAGATGAATGTCGATGAAACAGTTATTGCAAATACCGAGGAGACCGGCCAAAAGATAGCCGTTAAATATGTTCCTGTAAAAGCTCAGGAAGAAGAAGCTCCTGATGAACAGGTCATCTTTGATGTCGTTGAGAAAATGCCTGAATTCCCAGGTGGTATGGCAGCTTTAATGACTTATTTGAGCAAAAACATAAAGTATCCTACTATTGCGGCAGAAAACGGAACGCAAGGACGAGTAATCGTTCAGTTCGTAGTTAATAGAGATGGTTCTATCGTAGATCCGAAAGTTGTTCGTAGCGTTGATCCTTATTTGGATAAGGAAGCTATCAGGGTGATAGCTTCCATGCCAAAATGGAAGCCGGGTATGCAGCGTAATAAGCCGGTTCGTGTTAAATATACGGTCCCGGTAATGTTTAGATTACAATAGCAAATTTATTCAATAGACGGAGGCTGCCAAATAAGCAGCCTCTTCTTTTTTCAAACGATATTATGTATAAAGCATCTGAATTGATTGATTTGATAAATAGCCATCTTTCGGGACTTTCTTTTGATCGTTTTCCTAAAGAGTTGTATGCTCCGATCGAATATGTTTTATCTATGGGTGGAAAGCGGATCCGCCCGGTTCTTATGATGTTGGCTTATAATTTATATCAGGCAGATGTAACGAAAATTCTTAATCAGGCTACCGGTATAGAAGTCTACCATAACTATACTTTGCTTCATGATGATCTGATGGATCGGGCCGATATGCGGCGTGGCAAGGCAACGGTTCATAAAGTGTGGGATGCTAACATCGCTATTCTTTCGGGTGATGCCATGCTCGTGCTAGCCGAACAAATGATGGCTGATTGTGAAAGTATTCATTATAAAGAGATCATTAATCTGTTCAATTTGACAGCTCTTGAAATTTGTGAAGGTCAACAAATGGATATGAACTTTGAACAACGTAATGATGTCTCCGAGAATGAGTATATTGAAATGATTCGTCTGAAGACCGCTGTTTTATTATCTACTGCCTTGAAAATAGGTGCATTACTTGGTAATGCTTCGTGCGAGGATGCCGGTAATTTATATCAGTTTGGTATTAATATCGGTTTGGCTTTTCAGCTTCAAGATGATTTGCTTGATGTTTATGGAGATTCTTCAATCTTTGGCAAGAATATCGGTGGCGATATACTTTGCAACAAGAAGACGTATTTATTGATTAAAGCTTTGAATATTGCCAGTGATACGGAAAAGGAAGAGTTGAACGGGTGGCTTGAGGCAAAGTCTTGTCAGCCCCAGGAGAAAATATCCGGTGTAACTTCTTTGTTTAACCGATTAGGAGTACGTGATTTTTGCGAAAAAAAAATGCAGAATTATTATACTGAGGCCTTTACCTATATTAATAAGGTAGGTGTGGCGGAAGAGCTAAAGTGTGAACTTAAAGGATTCGTGGAACATTTGATTGGCCGCGTGTCTTAAAAAGAATAACTATTAATGCCATATAGACGATTACCGAATACAGATCAAGCAAGGATTCGAACGTTGCAACAAACAATCGAAAAGGGAGAGCGTGGGGATGAAGAACTGCCCGTTGCTTTTCATACATTGTCTATAGCTAAGAATTTTTTGGAAAAGTTTGACCCGGCACATTTCTATTATACGCAGTGTTATAGTAATCAGGTAAAGAATGGTTTTAAGCATCGAAAGAATGTTAAGAATGCGCGTTTATACATCTCTCATTTTATTCAAGTTCTGAATCTGGCTGTCATACGTTCGGAGGTTACCGAAAGCCAAAAGAAACTTTATGGTCTGCCTGCAAAAAATGTTGTACCTGATTTGACAAGTGAAAACGATATTATAGAATTGGGAAAGCAAATAATCCGAGGCGAGCAGAATAGAATAATGCAAGGTGGGGCACCTATCTTTACACCTTCTATTGCAAAAGTAAAGGTGGCTTATGATGTTTTTTTAGATAGTTTTGCCAAACAGAAAAATTTACAGCGATTAACTCTCGAAAGTTTAGAAAATTTATCTTCTATGCGGAAAGAGGCTGATGAAATCATTTTGGATATTTGGAATCAAGTTGAGGCTAAGTATCAGAATATAACACCTCTTGAAGCACGTCTGAATAAATGTCGTGAGTATGGCATTATTTATTACAATCGTAAGAATAATAAATGAAAGAAAGATCATATTCATTGATTGATACGCATACGCACCTCTTTGATAAAGTGTTTATCGATGATCTTCCTCAGGTTATTGAGCGTGCCAAAGCTATAGGCGTTTCTCATGTTTTTATGCCGAATATCGATTCAACCACTATAAAAGCGATGCTTTCAGTGTGTGATATGTATAAAGGCTATTGTTCGCCGATGATAGGATTGCATCCTACATCAGTCAATGAAAATTATGAAAGTGAGCTTTCTCTTGTTGCTCAATATTTGGCATCGGCCAATTCTTTTGTGGCAATTGGTGAAATAGGAATAGATTTGTATTGGGATAAAACTTATCAGAAAGAGCAGCAGATTGCGTTTGTCCGACAAGTCGAATTAGCATTGAAATACAATTTGCCAATTGTTATTCATTGCAGAAAGGCCTTTAATTTAGTGTATGATACGTTAAAATTATACAAAAGCACAACCTTGAGCGGAATTTTTCATAGTTTTACCGGCGAAAGGGAGGATATTGATAAAATGCTGGAATTTGGTAATTTCTTTTTAGGTATTAATGGAATTGTAACATTCAAAAAATCTTCTTTGCCGGAAGTGCTACCATCTATTCCGATTGAGCGTATTGTTCTGGAAACGGATTCTCCTTACCTTTCTCCTGTTCCTAACAGAGGCAAGAGAAACGAAACTGCAAATTTGAAGTATGTACAGGCAAAGGTTGCTGATATTTATCATTTGTCTCTCGAACAAGTGGCAGAGATAACAACAAAAAATGCTTTAAGCTTGTTTGGGGGGAGAAGAAGAACATTATGAGTTTTAAATTATATTAATTTGCATGAATTATAAAAAGATAAAAGTATGATAATGCTTTATCTAAAAAAAAAAACAATACATTTGTGGCATAATAGTGCAACTGTAAAAGGAGAGGTGCTCGAGTGGTTGATGAGGCACGCCTGGAAAGCGTGTATACGCCTAAAGCGTATCGCGGGTTCGAATCCCGCTTTCTCCGCGTATTTAGAATTAAAGTTAATAAATAAGTAATAATCAATTTTTTAATCTTAAAAATTAGACACACAATGAAAAAGTTATTTGCAATTGTTGCTGTATTCGGAGCCTTAACTTTTGGCTCGATTCAATTTGTTCAAGCTCAAGAGCCAGCAGCAGCAGAGCAGGCTACTCCTGCTAAAAGTAATTCCGATTCTGTAGCTGCAACAGCAGCCGTTGCTTCGGAAGCTACGCCTGTGCCTGCTGAAGAAGGTGGTATTCATAAAGCTCTTAAGACAAAATTTATCGAAGGTAATGCATCTTTCATGAGTTTGGTTGCTATTGCTTTGGTTATCGGTTTGGCTTTTTGTATTGAACGTATCATTTATTTAAGTTTAGCTGAGATCAACGTTAAAAAATTCGTTGCTGCTATTGAAGAAGACTTGGAAAAAGGAGATGTTGAAGCTGCTAAAGATTTAGCTCGTAATACTAGAGGTCCTGTCGCATCAATTTATTATCAAGGTCTGATGAGATTGGATCAGGGTGTAGATGTTGTTGAAAGATCTGTCGTTTCTTATGGTGGTGTTCAGGCCGGTTACCTTGAAAAAGGATGTTCTTGGATTACATTATTTATCGCCATGGCTCCTTCTTTGGGATTCTTGGGAACTGTTATTGGTATGGTCCAGGCTTTTGATAAGATTCAACAAGTAGGTGATATCTCTCCGACGGTTGTTGCCGGTGGTATGAAAGTTGCCTTGATTACAACTATTTTTGGTTTGGTTGTAGCTTTGATTCTTCAATTGTTTTATAATTACGTTCTTTCTAAAATCGAAGCTATCACAAGTGAGATGGAAGATTCTTCTGTAACCTTGCTTGATATGGTCGTAAAGTATGAGTTGAAATACAAAAAATAATTTGAGATGAGTAGATTATCATATAAAGCGTCGTACTACGTACTGTATGCGATTTTTGCCGTCATCATCGTTATTTTGGGCTTGTTCTATTTTGGTGGCGATGCTACTGGAAGTGCTATTTTGACGAGTCTCGACCCGGGAATGAAGCAACCAGCACATTTGGATACTTTAATGTACTTAGTATATACACTACTGGTAGTTACAGTTCTAGTAACTTTAGTAGGCTCTATTATTAAGTTCGGCGGTAAGTTAAAGGATGCTCCTAAGGAAGCTGTTCGTTCTATAATCGGACTTGTGATTTTTGTAGCTTTGTTCCTTATTTGCTATTCACTTGGTGATGGAACACCCCTGAAAATTACAGGTTATGATGGATCAGATAATGTTTCTTTCTGGTTAAAAATTACGGATATGTTCCTCTATATCGTTTATATTGAGATGGCATTGGCTGTCTTATTGATTATCTTATTCGGTGTTAGACGGAGATTCCTTAAATAATATTTATGAAACTTTTAAATAAAGTTATAAAAAATGGCAAACAGAAATAGAAAAGTCCCTGATATAAATTCGAGTTCAACGGCTGATATTGCTTTCTTGTTGCTCATTTTTTTCTTGCTAACGACTTCTATGGATACAGATCGTGGTTTAGCTCGTCTATTGCCACCTCCTCCAGAGAAAGATCAGCAGGATCAAACTGATAAAATTAAGGAACGTAATATTCTTCAGGTTTATTTGAATAAGGATGATCAATTAATGTGCGGCAACGAATATATTAGTATCAACCAATTACGTCAAAAAGCCAAAGATTTTATTGAGAATGTAAATAACGATCCTAAAAAGCCGGAGAAAGTACAGAAGAATATACCGTTTTTCGGTCCGATGATGGTTACGGATAAACATGTGATATCATTACAGAATGACCGTGGTACATCTTATCAGGCTTATATTAGTGTGCAGAATGAATTAGTGGCTGCTTATAATGAGTTGCGTGACGAAATTTCTGAACAGAAATGGCAGAAGAAATATGCTGACTTATCGGAAGATGAACAGAAAGCGGTACGTATGATTTATCCTCAGAGGATATCTGAGGCAGAACCTAAAAAATATGGAGGAAAGTAGTCATGGGTAAATTTAACAAAACTGGTAAACGTGGAATGCCAGCATTGAATACTTCTTCATTGCCTGACTTGATTTTCACCTTATTGTTCTTTTTTATGATGGTAACATCAATGCGTGAAGTAACGTTGAAGGTTCAATTCACTTTACCTCAGGGTACTGAGCTTGAGAAATTGGAGAAGAAATCATTGGTAACATTTATCTATGTTGGAATGCCTACTCAGGAGTACAGAGCAAAGATGGGAAGTGAAAGCCGTATTCAATTAAATGACAGTTATGCTGAAGTTTCTGAAGTACAGGATTTTATTTATCAGGAAAGGTCAAGTATGAAAGAGGATGATCAACCTTTAATGACTGTTTCGTTGAAGGTGGATAAAGGTACAAAAATGGGTATTGTTACAGATATCAAGAATGCCTTACGCCAGGCTTATGCATTAAAAATTAACTATTCTGCTCGTAAACGCGATTAGAATTTTTATATATTGAATAAAAAAGGGAACCTTAATAATAGTAAGGTTCCTTTTTTATTTGTACTGTAATTTACATTCAATTTGTATTTTCTGTTACTCCGTAAATTTCTTTGTGTAATTTATTCTTGACTCTAAAGTAATCTTTTTCTTTTTTTAATTCACCGTAAATCATTAAGAACATAGGGATACTTTCTTCGCCCGATTTATAGGGTGGTTGGTTATATACAACTTCCCATAATTTAAAATTCAGTCTTTTATAAAATTCGATTCTTCGTATTGCTATTTCATCTTCCGGCAGTTCAACCTCCAATACAATAGGTTCTTTAAGTCCTTTTTCTATTAGGTTTATTACTCTTTTGCCATATCCCTTATTTCGTTTATAGGGTAGTATGGCGAAATGTTCAACATAGTTGAAATCATTTAAATTCCAGATTGTTATTAATCCTACTGGTGTTTTATTATCGAAAATAATATGGTTGTGGAAATTTTCCCGGTTATCCGTATAATGTCTCAGCATTTTTAGTTCTCTGTATTCTCCTACAGGGAATGTTTTAATTAATAGGTTTTCCATGAAGGCATATAATTCTTTATCCTTCGTATGTATTTCCCTAAGGTAAATCATTTTATTGTTTCGTTTTATTATTTTGTATAGAAATCTATCATCCTTACGATAGCTCTTTGGCAAACCGGGCAAAATTCGGGATATCCATTCGTTTTCATTCTACAATCAATAGATGGACGATATATTCCTTTTGATGAATATCCTCCACCTTCGTATGCGCCTATCGGATATTTTTTTCTATCTTTAAAAGGTGTAGGTATTGGTGTTCCTTTTTTCAGCATATCTTTCCATTTTGAATCAAAATTCACAAGTGTAGTTATATTAGGTTCCCACGGCTCAACATCAAGAGGATATGTCTCTTCCATATCGTCGTCATAATAGTATTCATCGGCAAGTCCACCGAAAGCATGTCCGAATTCGTGAGTGATTACAGGCCTGAACATCGGATGATGAGCAGCGGTAAGAGTGATGGAGTTGAATATTCCTCCTCCACCGTAGACTTCGGTGTTAGCAATGATAATGATGTGTTCGTAAGGAATGCCGGCCAGTGCATTATGTATTTCTTTCATATCTCTTGTTGTTAAGTACCTGTCCGAGTAAAAAGTGTCAAAATGCGAATGGAAAGCAGTATTTCTCCATTCGTTTTTTCGTGGTACGCTTATGCCGCTATCTATTGAGGGATAGGCTACGGCTACAACATTGAATTTTTGTTCTTCAGATTTAAATGGTTCGTAAGAAAATATACTTTCGCAGGCTCTTTGGGCATCTTTATAAAAAAGTTCCATTTCATCTTGAGTATACCCTTCGGGTAATATGGCTACATCAATACATTGTTTCTCATTTCCGTTCTTAATTATATATCGATGTGGTGTGAGATGCGTAATGCCCCGTTGATGAATCAAAATGTCATGAGGATTTACGATGTGTTTTAGTGTAGCTGTGACCTTGTTTCGTGATGATTCTAAAGAAATCTCTATGATAGCTGTCTTTTTGGGATATGGCAAGAGGAAGGTGTTTTCAAATGCTCTTGATGTCCTTTTTGCCTCGGGTGTTGATATCCATTCCTGGAAAAGAGAAGAAAAGGAGTTTTTGTAAATGCAAACTTTTGTTGCAGAGTCTTTCATGATAATTTGTCCGTTTCCCCTAAGTAATAATTCAGAAAGATGATTTCTTCGTCCCGCCCATGTAGGTAAACAGGAAAGTTCATCTACTGAAATTGACTGATGTGAGGCGTTCCCGCTAAAAATATAATCTATTCTTAATGTTTTGTTTTGAAAGACTTTTTCGAAGTTCTGACTATAAACTCCAATACTAATAAGAAAAAGCAGACCTAAACAACGCAATCTGTATGTTTGCATAATTTCTAGAATTTTATAATAATACAAAGTTACCAACTATTTAAATAATAACCGAAAAATATAAAGAAAAGTAATAATTTGTTGCTAAAATATTAAATTAATAACTAGATTTGCATAATTATATACTGATAATTGAAAAAAGATAAACATAGAATATGAATTACGTATTGGATAATTTAGATCGGCAAATCCTAGAAATGATAGAAGGTAACGCTAGAATACCATTTTTAGAGGTTGCTCGTGTGTGCAATGTTTCAGGTGCTGCTGTTCACCAACGCATTCAAAAACTTACCAATATGGGTATTTTGAAGGGTTCTGAATATTTGATAGATCCGGCAAAAATAGGTTATGATACTTGTGCTTATATTGGTTTATATTTAAAAGACCCTAAATCTTTTGATTCAGTAACGCAGGCGTTGAGCCGTATACCAGAAGTTGTAGAATGTCATTATACAACCGGTAAATATGATATGTTCATCAAAATCTATGCCCGAAACAATCGCCATTTATTAAGTATTATTCATGATAAGCTGCAGCCATTGGGCTTATCCGGCACCGAGACGCTTATCTCATTCAAAGAGGCTATTAATCGTCATGTACCTGTTAAGGCCGAGTCTATTGAAGATGATGAGTATAATAATAGCGATATTCCATTATAAAAGCAAAGCTATTTTTTTCTTATATAATTGACAAAAGCAAAAGTCCAGTGATTCTTTTCATCGGCTAAATGTTCTTCTCTACTTTTTTCTATCCACTCACCAGTTGATAGGGTGGGAAAAAATGTATCTGCATTTGGTGCAAAGTCATCTATTTCGGTGATGCAGAGTTCGTCAACTAAGGGTAAAGCTTTTTCATAAACGCTGGCTCCACCGATAATAAAGACTTTTTCATCGGTCTTGCAATTTTCTATCGCTTTTTCCAAAGAGGAAAAAACTTCTGCTTCCGGATATTTTGCTGTAGGATTTTTGGTTAGGACGATATTCCTTCTATTGGGTAGAGCTCCCTTAGGAAGAGATTCAAAAGTTTTCCGCCCCATTATAACCGTATTCCCTGTGGTTAAAGCTTTAAATCTCTTCATGTCGTCCGGCAGATGGAAAAGAAGTTTTCCTTCAAATCCGATAGCTCTTTTACGATCAATGGCTACAATAATATATACTCTGCTCATCTTTAGTTGATTTGTTTAAACCGACACCTTACCTGCGATATGAGGATAAGGATTGTAGTTGATTAATTCAAAATCTTCAAATTTAAAATCGAAAATATTTTTAACTTCCGGATTGATCTTCATCTGTGGCAGGGCCCGGGGTTCACGGGTGAGTTGTAATTTCACTTGTTCTATATGATTGAGATAAATATGTGCATCTCCTAGTGTATGAATGAAATCTCCCGCTTTTAAGCCCGTTACTTGTGCCATCATTTGCAGCAGCAGTGCATACGAAGCTATATTGAAAGGTACACCTAGAAATATGTCGGCACTTCTTTGATAGAGTTGTAAACTGAGTCGTCCGTTTACTACATAAAATTGGAACAAGCAATGGCATGGAGGTAATTTCATTTCTTTCAATTCGCCCACATTCCAAGAACTTACAATAATTCTGCGTGAATCAGGATTATGTTTAATGGTTTCTATTGCTTCGCTGATTTGATCGATAACTCCGCCATTATAATCCGGCCATGAACGCCATTGATGCCCATATACGGGGCCAAGTTCACCATTCTCGTCAGCCCATTCATTCCATATGCGTACCCCATTGTCCTGAAGATACTTTACATTAGTTTCTCCTTTAAGAAACCATAAGAGTTCGTAGATGATCGATTTTAAGTGTAACTTCTTTGTTGTAAGGCAAGGGAAACCCTCTTCAAGATTAAAGCGCATTTGATGGCCAAAGACGCTGATGGTACCAGTTCCGGTACGGTCGTCTTTTTTTATGCCGGTTGTCAGTACACGATTGAGTAAATCTAAATATTGTTTCATAGACTGCAAAGATAATTAGAAAAAGTAAATTTGCAAGAAAAAAAATATAAAATACAGATTATAAAAAAGGAGTGAAAAGATTAGCAAACCACCCTGCGAATTTCTTCCAAGGCGACCGTTTTTTCCAATATTCAGGAGTGAGTTGAATGCTGTTTTTAATATCATTATCGAATATATCATTCAGTTGTTTGGTAATTTGCTTATTGAAGATAAAAGCGTTAGCTTCATAATCATAACGCAGGCTTCTGTTGTCAAGATTAGTTGAACCTACAGTACAGAAAGAGCCGTCCACCATCATGATTTTTGAGTGTTGGAAACCATTATCATATAAATAGATTTTCGCGCCTTTTTTCATTAATTTATGTACTTTATACATAGCGGCATCAGGAGTGAAAGGTATATCACTTTTTAATGAAATCATGATTTCAACATCAACATTTCTTTCGGCACATTTTTTTAGTGATTTGTTGATTGCGGAAGCTGGAACAAAATACGGATTAACAATGCGAACTTGATGTTGGGCTGCATTTATGGCCGTGGTATATGTTCGTCCAATTAGCCGGTTCGTTTTTTCGGGAGTACGATCTACGATAGCTACAGTAATATTTGAACTATCATTAGCTGCCGGATGAGATGGAAAATACATTTTCCCGCTTACATTTTGTTTTGTTTCTTTATTCCACATGTGCAAGAAAATCTTTTCTAAATCATCAACTGCATTTCCTTCTATGCGGACATGCATATCTCGCCATTGCCCGATTTTAGGAAGACCCTTGATGTAGTAGTCTGCTACGTTCATGCCACCTGTATATCCTGTTTTTCCATCGATGATAGCTATTTTACGGTGATCGCGGTGAAAGACATGATTGATGTATGGAAATGTTATCGGGTCAAACTTTACAATCTCTATACTATCCTTCCGAATAGCTTTTATTTGTTTGTTTTTTAATGGCTTGTTATTTGACCAGTTACCGAAAGCGTCGAACATCACGCGAACCTTTACGCCTTCTTTCGTCTTTTCACTTAAGAGTTTGAAAATAGCATTTCCTATTGAATCATTACGAAAATTAAAATATTCTAAGTGGACGAAATGCTTAGCCTTACGGATATGATCGAATAGATCAATAAATTTATCGTGTCCGTTTGTTAATAATTCGACTTTGTTATTATTTGAGATGTTGACGCCCGAGTTTCTTAAAAAATGAATAACGATGGAGTCGCTGCTTTCTTGGGTGTTGTAGCATTGTTTTGCTTCACTTTGCACACTGCCTATAGGAAAGACAGGGCACACAAAAATTATTGGTAGTAAAAAAAATAATGAACAGATAAACTTTCTCAAAACTTCGTTTTTTATATAATTATGTATCTGCTACAAAGATAAGATTTATTAATCGTAGCTCAAGAGGCCTAAACATAATTTTTTCTATTTTAACGATATGTTGCGGCTTATTTCTTTTTGTCTTTATAATTATAGAATAGAGGTTTTTTGTAATTAGGATCATGCAAAAGTAGATATTTTTTTTACGGCCAAAATAAGGAGAACGATAACTGCTGCAATAATAGATCGAGGATCAATAGTAGCACACGCCTGTAAAAATGACGTGGCACTGACCTGAAATGTAGCAATTAAAGTCTGTATTCTACCCCATTTAAGGAGTAAAAGTATACAAATCAAAGCAAGAGCAAAGTTCTCAATGAGCCAGCATCTTTTAGAAGCATTTTTTGTCCATGAATTAAAAATACCATATTGGAGTATTTTTTGCTTTCTGCTTTGTTCAACTTTTTCAGTCTGCTCATGTTCTATTTGATAGAGTTTGCGCATAACTTTTTTGCTGAATCCGTCGTCTGCTATTTCTTTTTCGCCTTTATTTAAAAAGTTGTGTAAGAGTTTATCTTCGTCAGTTTCCATCATAACCATTTTGTTTTAAGTAAGTAGCCAATTTTTGTTTACCTCTTGAGAGATGGCTTTTTATTGTCCCTGAAGGCCATTTAGTGAGCGTAGATATCTTTTCGATGCTTAAATCTTCCATATAAAAGAGAGTAATACATGTTCGTTCGTCAGTTGAAAGTATCTTTAATGATTGATAAATATCCAGATGTTGTTCCATCGATTTGCTATACGTTACAGGGATTTCTGTTTCCGTATTTATTTCGGATGTTTCTTTCTTTTTGCGGATGTAGTCATAATACACGTTGTATGCGATGCGGTATAGCCAAGTAGAAAAACTAGAGAGATTCTTAAAACTTCCCAGATTCGTATATATCTTGATAAAAGTATCTTGAGCCAAATCGTTGCTCAATTCTTTATTGCCGCAGGTCTGATTCAGGAAAAAACGCCTCAGTGGTGATTGGTGTCTTTTTACCAATATATCAAAGGCTTTTTTGTCCCCATCGGCAACAATTTTGGCTATAAGAACAATATCATCGGGCTTATTCATTATTTGCTTCTATAGTTTGCAAGACTACTATTTAATCGGTGATTTTATTTTCTGCTTCTTTTTCAGCATTTATACCTTTGTCTTGCGCCTTATCGGCAGATCTATTATGGTCCGGATCATTTTTTTTATTTTCATTGTTTCTTTTTTCATTGTTAGCTACTATCCATTGCCCGATGCCGATAAACATGACGAGCAATCCTATGGCTCCTACTTGGAAATTACCGGAGATGGCCCAAAGGAAAACGAAGATTCCAATGCCGATAAATACCTCCATGATACCTTGTGAAGCGGAAGATGCTTTTGTTACCTTGTTGTTATCCAATAATTCTTCTGGTATAGGTTGTCCCGCAGCAATAGCTTTTCCTATTGTTTCATAGCGCTTTTTCCTATTTTTGTAGCGAAAATAAAAAATGAAGAATACGATAAGTATGGGTACGGAACATCCGCAGATGATGCCGAGAATAGGGATCAATATTGCCATGTTTTCTGCTGTCATGCCATTATTATTGTTTTCATTTCCATAGTTATCATAGCCGTTAGTGTTGAAATGAAGTGTCTTTGATTGTCCAACCCCGGCTATAGAATCGGATGATGTTTGAGTATCTCCGGTTTTTATCATTTGTATGGTATCATTTGACTTTTCTCGAGGAGATGAGTTCT